>JBNNED010000313.1:0-7860 GCA_050285825.1 Verrucomicrobiales bacterium
CACGAGGCGGTCGCGGCCTGCTGGCGGGCTGGGGGTGGGGTGGGCACAGGCGAGACGCCTATGTTCCATGAGGGTGGGGTGGTGGCGCGCTTGGCGGAGAGCTGCGGGGAGGGAGGCGATTCGGCGGCCTGTTTTGAGAAGCCGGTGTGCTGGGATGTTCTCGGGCCAAACGGCGAGAAGCTGGCGGGGGCGGCGCAGCGGCGGAGTCGCGCAGGTTTTTTGCATCAGGGCAGTGTCATGACGCGGGCGGAGATTTTGGCGCGTTTGCCGGACTTTCTCGCGGATCATTGGCAGGATTGGGAGCCGGAGGGCGGGGCGGGGGATTTTTCCCGAGCTTGAAAAAAAATCGTTCGCAATCCGGTCGAGGCTGTTTAGGGTTGGCGGGCGGACATGAAGTGCGAGAAGTGTCAGATGAACGAAGCCATGGTGTTTTTCACCCAAATCGCCGAGGGCAAGATGGAGAAAAGCGCGTGGTGCGAGTCGTGTGCGCAGGCGGCGGGTGTGAACGATCCCGAGGGCTTGCATATGTTGAATTTATTGGCGGATCAACTCGGGGTGGCCGAGGGGAAATTGCAAGTGGAGGGGGAAAAAGACTCCTGCGCGAGCTGCGGTTTTACCTTGGAAGACCTACAGCGCATCGGTCGGCTGGGTTGCCCGGAGTGTTACCGCTCGTTCCGGTCGGTTCTGGCCGAGCGCATTGCGGGAATGCACAAGGGAGACCGCCACGAGGGTCGGCGACCGGAAGGGCTGACTTTGTCTCGGCGCGACGAGGAGTGGATTGCGGAGCTGCGGCAGCGGCTGGCGCGGGCCATTGAGGATGAGAACTACGAAGAGGCGGCTCGCTTGCGGGATGAAATCGAATCAAAAAGCGGCGCGGGTGCGAACTGAAAACGGAGAGGAGTGGCACGATGATGCGATTTAAGACTTTGATGAAGCACCCGGCGGACTGGATGTCGGCTCCGGGCGCGGAGACCCAGGTGGTGGTGACGAGCCGCGTGCGCCTCGCGCGGAACCTGAGCGACCACCCCTTTCCCGGTTGGGCACGGAAGAAAGAGCGGAAGGCGGCTTTCGAGCTGATGCGTCCGCTGGTGGAGGATTTGAAGGTGATGAAAAACGCCTTTTCGCAGGAATTCAGCGAGCTGGAGTTGATCAATAAGCAAGTCCTCGTTGAGCGACACCTCATCAGCCGCGAGCAGGCCGCCCGGGCCGAAGGCAGTGGCGCGGTGATCAACCGCAAACAAACGGCGAGCCTGATGCTGAACGAGGAAGACCACCTGCGCATCCAGGCCATGCGACCGGGCTTGCGACTCCAGGAAGCTTACGAGTTGGCCAACGAGATCGACCGCCATCTCGAGCAGTCCCTGGCCTTTGCCTACGATGAAAACTGGGGCTACCTCACGGCTTGCCCGAGCAATCTCGGCACGGGAATGCGGGCCTCGGCGATGCTGCACTTGCCGGGCCTGGTCATGAGCGATCAGGTCGGCAGCGTCCTCAAAGGCGTGGACAAGCTCGGTCTCGCCGTGCGCGGGCTTTACGGCGAGGGGACGAGCTCGCTGGGGAACTTGTTTCAGATTTCCAATCAATCGACGCTCGGGGAGAGTGAAGAGGACATCGTCGGGCAGCTCAGTCGGGTCATTGCCGACGTCGCGCTCTACGAAGCGGAGGCGCGGCAACGGCTTTTCGAGGACGATCCGGCGATGCTGGAGGATCAGATCGGGCGGGCCTACGGCATCCTGCGATACGCCCACATCCTCAATTCGAAAGAGGCACTCAATCTGCTCTCGCTCCTCCGACTGGGGGCGGATTTTGAATTTTTTCCCGTCGAAGTGGTCGAACTTTGTGACGCCCTGCTCATGGAAATTCAGCCTGCTCACTTGCAATGGCGGGCCGGAAACCGGCTCGGAGCCGAGGAGCGCGATGCCCTGCGCGCGGAAATCATCAGGGAGCGTTTGCAATCGACGCCAGAACCTGCTAATGATTTAGAAGACAATAACAATTTAACCGAGAACGAAGATTCAGAAGACTGATGAATAATTTTACTCCCAGAGCCCAGCAGGTCCTCTCTCTCGCCCGGAAAGAGGCTGATCGATTCAACCACAACTACGTGGGCACCGAGCATATTTTGCTGGGACTCATCAAACTCGGGCAGGGCGTGGCCGTCAGTGTCCTGCAACGCATGGGCCTGGACCTCGAAAGCGTGCGTATGGAGGTCGAAAAACAAGTCGGCACCGGCCCGGATCAAAAAATATCCGGAACCATTCCCTACACACCCCGGGTCAAGAAAGTGCTCGCGCTGGCCAACAAAGAGGCGCGGCAGCTTAACCATTCCTACGTCGGGACGGAGCACATTCTCCTCGGTCTCCTGCGGGAAGGCGATGGCGTGGCGGCACGCGTGCTCGGCAGCCTGGACGTGGATATCCAGCGGGCGCGGCAGGAGATTTTGACGGAAATCGACCCGAATTTCTCGCCGGATAACATGGACGATGATTTTGAGTTCGATGATGACGACGACGAGGAGGATGAAATGCTCGAAAACGAAGCTTCCTCGGGCGAGGACGGCAAGAGCAAGACGCCCGCGCTGCGTGCTTTCGGTCGCGACATCACCAAACTCGCGGAAGAAGACGAGCTCGATCCCGTCATTGGACGTTCCGCGGAAATCGAGCGGGTCATCCAAATCCTCTGCCGTCGCACCAAGAATAACCCGGTCCTCGTCGGTGAGGCGGGCGTGGGTAAAACCGCCATCGTCGAGGGTCTCGCCCAGGAAATCACGCGGGGCGACGTGCCGGAAATTTTGCGCGACAAGCGTGTCATCACCCTCGACCTCGCCCTCATGGTCGCGGGCACGAAATACCGGGGCCAGTTCGAGGAGCGCATCAAGGCCGTGATGGACGAAATCCGCAAGGTCAAGAATGTCATCCTCTTCATCGACGAGCTCCACACCATCGTGGGAGCGGGCTCGGCGGAAGGCACGATGGATGCCTCGAACATCATCAAACCGGCGCTGAGCCGGGGCGAACTCCAGTGCATCGGAGCGACCACGCTGACGGAATACCGGAAGTCGATTGAAAAGGACGCCGCTCTGGAACGTCGCTTCCAGCAGGTGAAAGTCGACGAGCCGAACGAAGAGGACGCCGTGAAAATCCTCGAAGGGCTGCGGCACAAGTACGAAAACCACCACAAGGTCGTTTACACGCCGGAAGCTCTCGAGTCCTCGGTGAAGCTGACAAGCCGTTATCTGACAAGCCGTTATCTCCCGGACAAGGCCATCGATGTCATCGACGAGACTGGCGCCCGGGCGCGCATCGGCACCCTGACGCGTCCCGAGGATTTCAAACAACTGGAAGCGAAAATCGAGGCCATCAACAAGGAGAAGGTCGCCGCGATCAACGAACAGGATTTTGAAAAAGCGGCCGCCCTGCGGGACGAAGAAAAATCGACCCGTCAGGACTTGGAAGACAAGTTGAAAGCGTGGCGCGAGCAGAGCGAGGAGAAGGTCGTGACCGTCAGCGAAGACGATGTCATGGCTGTGGTCTCCAAGTGGACCGGCGTCCCGCTCCAGCGCATGGAAAAAGCGGAAGCGACGAAGCTCCTGAAAATGGAGGAAGAGCTGAAGGACGCCGTCATCGGCCAGGACGAAGCCGTGGTCGCCATTTCCAAGGCTCTCCGTCGTTCGCGCGCCGACCTCAAAGATCCCAAGCGCCCGATCGGCTCCTTCCTCTTCCTCGGGCCGACCGGGGTGGGTAAGACTTACCTCGCCCGTAATCTGGCGCAGTTCATGTTCGGCGACAGCGATTCGCTGATCCAGATCGACATGTCGGAATACATGGAGAAATTCACGACGAGCCGCCTGATCGGCTCACCTCCGGGCTACGTCGGTTACGATGAAGGCGGCCAGCTTTCCGAAGCCGTGCGTCGTCGCCCTTACTCGGTGATTCTCTTTGATGAAGTCGAGAAAGCGCACCCGGACGTCATGAACCTCCTCCTCCAAATTCTGGAAGAAGGCACGATCACGGACAGCTTCGGACGGAAAATCGACTTCCGGAACACCATCATCATCCTGACCTCAAACGTCGGAGCTGAAACCATCAAACGTCAGAGCACCCTGGGCTTCAACGCCATGGCGGCGGACGAAGCGGATTTCGAGACGATGAAAGGGAAGATCGAAGAAGTGGCCAAAAAACACTTCCGCCCCGAGTTCCTCAACCGACTCGACGACCTCGTCATCTTCCACATGCTGGAAAAAGGCGATCTCAACAAAATCGTCGATCTGGAGGTGGCCAAGCTGCTCAAGCGTCTCGACGAGAAAGAAATCGCGCTTGAATTGCAGGATTCCGCGCGCGATCTGCTCATCAAGGAAGGCTACGATCCCTCATACGGCGCGCGTCCGATGCGACGGGCGGTCGAACGTTTCCTCGAAGATCCGCTGGCGGAAGCGCTGCTGTCCGGCGAGATCAAAGCGGGCGACGAAGTCGACGCCGCGTGCAAGGAAGGTGAGAAAAAGATCACCTTCACGCCGAAGAGCCGCCCACCCGCCAAAGAAACGGTCAGCAAAGACTGAGGCGGTGCGCGGAGAGTGAAAAATCATCAGCCCTGGGGTGCCCGAATAGGGGATCCGAGGGCTTTTTTATACCAATGAGTGAAACTATCTGGTAGAATGGCTGAGTCGGTTTTCGTGGGAAATCAAGGCGTGAGGAGCGCGTGGTGCGAGCACCACAAGCAACGAACAACGACGATTTTACCGAAAAACGGCCAGCCTCTTCAGGCAACGCGCAGCCTGTCATCCACCACATTTTAAACAAATCCCTTCTACCAGAGAGTTTTGCGAGTTGGTATTATGCCTGCTTTGCGATCAAGGCGAGGTCTGGAGGGAAGGAGAACCTCAAACGAGGCAAAAATTAAGGCAAAAATTAAGGCAAAAAAAGAGCCCCGGCGCGCGTGGCGACTGGGGCTGTGAGGGGAATATTCCGAGGGGCCTTTAGTTGTCGGCAGTGGCCTTGATGTCACTGAGGGCCGAGATGAAGTCGCCGAGGATTTCCGCAGGCACCATGATGGTGTCCCGGTTGCCAGCCACATCTTCCGTGATTTTAACCACTTTGCCGCGCGCGTTCTCTTTCAGATCGAGGAAGAAGATTTTCCGATCCGAGAGAATTTTTTCCGTATGTAGTATTTCGTTTTCCACCGTTCCGCTTTCCGTTTTATAGTTCATGCACGTCTGCTCTCAGACGTATCGCCGCGAGCTTGGGCAAGGGCTCGGGTGAAGTCAATGAGAAAAGTGATTTTGCCGGGGCTCAGGAGATGAGGTGTTTTGGGAAGTCGCTGGTCTTTTCGCAGGCGATTTGTTCCATGACTTGCTGGAGTTGTTTTTTAAGCATGGCGAGGGTGTGGGTGCCCCCGTTTTTGCCGAGGGCGCAGACGCCATACATCGGGACGCGACCAAGGAAGGTGAAGTGGGCCCCGGCGGCGAGGGCGTTGGCGATGTCGGGACCGTTGCGGATACCGCTGTCCATCATGAGGGTTGTTTTGTCGCGGAATTCGGCGGCGAGTTTGGCGAGGGGGACGATGGTCGATTGGCCGGTGTCGAGCTGACGGCCGCCGTGGTTGGAGACGATGAGTCCGTCGGCTCCGAGATCGAGGCATTTCTGGGCGTCGGCCGAGTTGACGATGCCTTTGACAACGAGTTTGCCCTGCCATTTGTCGCGCAGGGCCTGGATTTTCGCTTCGGTGAGGCGACCGGAGAAGGTTTTGTTCATGAAGAGGCCGAGGTGCTTGAGGGAGAGACCGGCGGGGATGTAGGGTTTCATCGTTTTGAACTCCGGAGCTCCGGCGGCGAGCTGGCCGAAGGACCAGGTGGGGTGGAGGCACATTTGGATGACGTTCCGCAGGCTCATCTGGGGGGGGATGGAGAGGCCGTTGCGGATTTCCTTGGGGCGATAGGCGAAGGTCGGGGTGTCGGCGAGGATGACCAGGGTGCGGATGCCCGCTTGCCAGGCGCGCTCGAGGAGCTTGTCGCGCAGCTCGTCTTCGACTGGGTGGTAGAGCTGGAACCAGGCTTTGCCGTGGGTGATTTCCGCGATGGTTTCGATGTCAGCCGTGCCGACGGTCGAGAGGATGAAGGGGACATTGTGCTCGTGGGCGGCGGCGGCGAGAATTTCACAGGATTTCGGCCACATCAGGCCCTGGAGGCCGACCGGGGCGATGCCAAAGGGCGCGCTGTATTCCTCCCCAAAGAGGCTCGTCGTTTGGTCGGCCCCGGCGTAGTCCCCGATGTAGCGGGGCTGGAGTTGGAATTCGCGGATGTCGTCGGTGTTACGACGGAGGTTGATTTCGGAAAAACAGCCGCCGGAGAGGTAATCGTACGCGAAGGCGGGCATGCGGCGTTTGGCTCGGGCCATGAGGTGCTCGGTGGATGGAAAGCGGGAGTCGATGGAATCTTTCATTTTTTCAGGAAGTGGGAGGTGGGAATGCGGAAGTTGGAAGGAGAATTAAGTTATGAAGAGACGTGGCTTTTTTCTGGTGGTCTGGCCGTCTGAAAATCTGACGTTCTTCTTTGTTTTTCTCAAGGGAGGAGTTTTTGGAAGCGCTCGAGCGGTTCCTGCCATTGGGCGGCTCCTTTGGGTTCGTAGAGCGTGATGTGCTCGGAGTTCTTAATGAGGGCGCGCCCGGCGGCGATGTCGGGGAGGGTGCCGAGGCCGACGAGTTGGGTGATGAGGTTACCGCAGGCCGTGGCTTCGATGGGACCGGCGTGGAGCGGGAGACCGCAGGCGTCGGCGATGGCCTGGGTGAGTTGCTTGTTCTGAATGCCGCCGCCGCCCATGTGGATGTGGGTCAGTTCTTTTCCGGTCAGCTGACGGAGTTGGTCGAGGCGGACGCGGTGTTTGAGCGCGATGGATTCGGTGGCGATGCGCAGGATCGTGCCTTTGTTCGTCGGCTCGCTCTGACCGGATTCGCGGCAATAGTGGGCGATTTTTTCCGGCATCTCACCTGGGCTGGCGAAGAGGGGGTCGTCGGGATCGATGAAAGCGGTGAAGGGCGGGGCTTCCGCCGCCAGTTCGGCAAGCGCGGCGTAGGAAAGGTCGTTGCCCTCGGCGGCCCAGTGGCGCTGGCATTCCTGGATGAGCCAGAGACCGCAGATGTTTTTGAGGAAGCGGGTGGTGCCTTCGACGCCCTGTTCGTTGGCGAAGCCGGCGAGACGGGCTTCCTCGCTGAGGACGGGCGCGGAGAGTTCAGTGCCGATGATGGCCCAGGTGCCGGATGAGATGAAGGCGTAGTCCCCGCTTCCAGGCAGTCCGGCGACGGCGGCCGCGGTGTCGTGACTGGCGGTGGCGATGAGCGGGAAGTTGCCTTTGATTTCTTTTTCCACGGCGGGGCGAAGGGACCCGATGGGTGTGCCGGGTTCGGTGATTTTTCCAAAAATTCGGCGGGGGAGACGGAAGGCATCGATGACTTCCCATGCCCAGTCGCGGCTCTCGGGATTGTAGAGCTGGGTGGTTGAGGCGTTGGTGAGCTCGATCGTTTTTTGCCCGGTGAGCCAGAAGGCGAGGAGGTCGGGAATGAGGAGGAGCTGGTCGGCGTGGGCCAGGGCGGGGGAGTCGCTTTCGCGTTCGGACAGGAGCTGGAGGGAGGTGTTCAGGAAGAAGGGCATAATGCCGGTGCGGGCGTAGGTCTCGGCATCGGGAAGGAGTTCGTTGGCGCGCTCAGCCATGCCGTCGGTGCGGGCGTCCCGGTATTGGTAGGGAAGGCCAAGGAGGCGGTCGTTGGCATCGAGGAGGCCGTAATCGACCGCCCAGGTGTCGATGCCCGCCGATTTGATGTCGCTGCCGTGTTTTTTGACGGCCAGCTTGAGCCCGTGGACGATGTCGC
>JBNNED010000314.1:0-3103 GCA_050285825.1 Verrucomicrobiales bacterium
CAAGTCGACCTCACCCCCGCCGGCGAGGCCTCCGGCTTCAGCCGACGCGACCTCGCCAACGCCGTCCGCTCCGCCTTCTACGGTCGCGAAGCCCAACGCGTCCAACGCGGGCGCGACGAAGTCAAAGTCATGGTCCGCTACCCCGAAGACGAGCGCGAACAACTCGACACCATGCGCCACATGCGCGTGCGCGACGCCGAGGGCACCGCCATTCCCTTCTCCATCGTCGCCGACACCACCTTCGGCGAATCCCTCGCCGCCATCCAACGCGCCGACTACAACCGCATCGTCACCGTCTCCGCGGAAATTGACAAAACCACCACCTCCGGAGAAGCCATCCTCGCCCGCCTTGGCGAAGACTTCTTCCCCACCCTGCGCGCCCAGTTCCCCGAAGTCGACATCGCCCTGCGCGGCGAAGCCGAACAACGCGCCAAATCCCTCGGCTCCCTCAAAAACGGCCTCCTCCTCTCCGTCGCCCTCATCTACATCCTCCTCGCCATCCCGCTGAAATCCTACACCAAACCCCTCCTCATCATGTCCGTCATCCCCTTCGGCATCATCGGCGCCCTCCTCGGCCACTACCTCACCGGCATCTCCGTCTCCATCCTCTCCCTCTTCGGCCTCCTCGCCCTCTCCGGCATCGTCGTCAATGACTCCCTCGTCCTCGTCGCCCGCATCGACGACCTCCGCGCCGAAGGAGCCACCCTGCGCGAGGCCCTCCTCGAAGCCGGTCCCCAACGCTTCCGCGCCATCCTCCTCACCACCCTCACCACCTTCATCGGCCTCGCTCCCATCCTCACCGAGACCAGCACCCAGGCCCAATTCCTCAAGCCCATGGCCGTCTCCGTCGGCTTCGGCGTCCTCTTCGCCACCGCCATCACCCTCCTCCTCCTCCCCGTCCTCCTCCTCATCCTCGAAGAAAGCCTCGCCTCCTCCTTCCGCTTTTATCAGCGGAAAGGAAAAAACGAGGCTGGGAACTAATTCTCGGGGCGCTGTCTATCGCGATCTACGACGCAGCACTATCACCAGGCCTGCGGCGGCCAGCAAGGCACTGCCCGGCTCGGGAACGGGCTCGTTGATCACCTCCACATTATCGAGGAAAAAACCATTCCCCAAGTTGCCCGACTCTTGCGCCCCGGCCAAGCGGAAAGAAAGAGAATCAACAGCTTGCGCAGTAGGCAAAGCCAAGCCTTGCACGCTCGTACCAGCGTAATAGGCCTCCCAAGTCGAGCCCGTATGCACGAGAGAACCGTTCACATAAATGTGCATAATATCGTTCCCGACATCGCCAGCTCCCAGCCCATCGACAAACTCAATCGACATACTGATATCGTGCCAGTCGGTATAATTCAAGGTTGCCACCGTGGCCACCGTTGCGGTGTTCCAAGGATCGGTGGAAATTCCCACATCATAGGTCCGGACTTCGATTCCCGTCCCCACGTCCACCAAGTTGAGATAACCATTCCGGTATGCAGACTGTTTGGCACTTGGAGAAAGGCTCATCGCCAAGCCCGACTGCGCCGCTCCCGTGGCTGATTTCAGCGAAAAACTGGCATTAAAAATCCGGCTACCCGCCAAGGCCCCCGCATTCGGAGGGGAAAGCGGTGCGGTATGATCGCTCCCTCGGTCGTTCCACAAGGCGCTCCCCGTCTCACCCGCAGCGAGGGGAGAGGTATGAGTAAAGGGCTGGTTTGCAAAACCCGTGGTCGTCACGGCATTGGATACTCGCCACACCATGTTACCGGTCCCGTCATCCATCACCTCCTCGTCAAATGCCGTGGGGGAATTCCCAAACTCATCGGCCACCGACCAGCCGGCCTGACCGTTGACACTGCCGGGGGTCAAGCCCTCAAAATCCACCACGGCTGCCGAAGCCATCGCTGGCCAGGCCAAGAGCCCGCACAAAAATCGACTGCCGGCAAACCTGCCCGCCTCTCCTTTATTTTTTATCATCATTCGTTTTTTCATAGGTTCATGGGTAAGCAAAAAGTCTTTTAGCGAAGCTCTTTTTGGATGACCAAAAAGGACGTGTCACAAATTCGTAATCAATTACAGATGAAGAGGTTACAACTTATCAAGATTCCTCCAAAAAAAAGACAGGATGTTCAATTACGAAACAGAATCCGTGCCAAAAATGAGCCTCATGAACCTTGACTCACGACTCAAAACCCGCAGTCGGAATACCCGGCGCCATGTCTTACCGCACGAGGTGGGTCATTCGCGCCACACCACTCTTCCCTTTCCCCCTCACCACAAAGCGCCTTGGCGTCGTTTGACGCCGCCTTTTTTGCCTTTTTCCTTCACTTGCCAATACTTGCCGCTCTCCACTTCGAGGCAGGTCAGCCAGCCTTTTTTGTAGGCCCAGGTGTCGAGGCAGATGGTGTGGCCGAGGTCGAGCGGGCGACCGTCGCGCTGCGGGGTGTGACCGCAGATGACGATTTTTCCCGATTGATGGGCTTCGGCGTCGTAAACACGCAGCCAGGCGAGTTCATCTAGGGTGTGCTCGTCCACGCGCACGTTGGGCAGCACCCCGCCGTGAACGAAGACATGGGTCGCGGTCTCATGAAAAGGAGCGCAGCGGGCGAGAAATTTCAGGTGGCTCCACGGGATTTTGCCGGGCGATTTCACGCCGTAGGAATCCAGCGTCTCGCGGCCGCCCACGCGCTTCCACCAATCCGCCTTTTCGCTGCTGAGGATGGCTTCTTCGAGAATGAGTTCGTGATTGCCTTTCAGCGGAATCAGGCGCGTCCGCTCGCGCAAATCGCGCAGGAACTTCACCACGCCCCGGGAATTCGGCCCCCGGTCGATGTAATCGCCGAGCGTCACCAGCGTGTCGTCCGGGCCAGGCGCAATCCAGTCGACCAACTGCCGAAAAGCTTTCGCGCAGCCGTGGATGTCGCCGATGGCATAAGTACTCATTTGCTGGAACGGGGACAGAAAAGCCCGCGCACTTCACAAATGCAAAAAAATAATCGCGTCAAACGCGCGCGCCACCCGCCCTGCCGTAATTCTCCCGTGACAAATCGTCCTTCCAAGCCCATGACTCTCAGTAACAATGGCTCGAAAAATCATCATCATCGGCGCCGGACCCGGCGGACTCGCC
>JBNNED010000315.1:0-7494 GCA_050285825.1 Verrucomicrobiales bacterium
AAATTCCCCGCCCTTGTCCATCCTGCGCGGGTAAAAATTCCAAATCAAGAAGACTGAGCCTCTCGCCCGCCAATAGCCCGCGACAAAAAAAACGCCTCCCGACATGGGAAGCGTTTTAGTAAGTCTCTCGCTCTGAAAAACTTAGGCCAAAGCCTCGAGTTTTTCTTTGATCTGATCCTGGGTCACGTTCGCTCCCACGATCTGATCTTTGACCTCACCGTCCTTGAAGAAAAGCAGGGTCGGGATCGAGCGGATGCCATACTTCGCGGCCAGGGCTTGCCCGTCGTCCAGGTTGCACTTGCCGACTTTGGCCACGCCTTCGACCTCACCAGCCACGGCGTCCACCATCGGGGCGATCATTTTGCAGGGGCCACACCATTCCGCCCAGAAATCGACCAGCACGGGCTGATCGGACTGGAGGACTTCCGCATCAAAGTTGTCTTCTGTAATTGTCAGAGCCATGATGGGACTATGTACGCAAAAAGGGCAGCGTCAAGCCACCCTTGCGAAATTTCAGCGGCGGCCGGAAACCCGGCCCCTCATCTCATTCAGCCAATGGCGAGGAACTGCAGCGCAGCGACCACACCGGCGAGGATGATTACAATCAAAGGAAATGCCATAATAATTCAGTTCTACTGGGGTTTAGCCGCCGAAGAGATCACCCACTTCATGGGCCGGATTCGCGAGCCAAGTGGAGATCCCGATACCGAGGACGGCGAGAGCCAAGACGAAAGAAAGGATGGAGAGGACGGTCGGAACGGTGTCGTTTTCCTCTTCGTCATCATCGTCAGCCACGGTCGCGACAGTGGGCTTCTGCACTTGCGTCGCGGAAGCAGAAGGCGGTGGCAGCGGCTGGCTCTTGTCCATCTGCACGGTGGCCTTCGGCAAGCCGGTCGTAGCAGGCGATGCGGGCTTGGCGGCCGGGCCCGTTTGCAGGTTCACGGTGGGTGCTCCAGCTCCGGCACCAGCACCGGTCTTCAGAGCGATGGTGGGTGCGGGCTTTGGCACTTGGCCTGCGGGAGAGGTCGGAGCCCCGGTGCGCAGGGGAATGGTCGGAGCGGGAGCCGGCGGTTTCGGCGCACCCGACGGAGCGGTCGCGGTCGGAGGAGTCGGTGCGGCGGGCGGTGAACCGGGCTGCTGGGGATCGGCTTTCAGGGTGACACGCACCGTTTCTTTTTTCAAAGGAACGGCCGAGGTCTTCTTCGAAGGTGGTTGTGGATTGTCGTTGTCTTGATCGCTCATGGGATTGTGTGTGTGGTGATTGGGTGGATTAACCGTTGTGTTTTGCCTGTGTGTTCAGATTGCAAGGATGGCCTAATCAGCCAGCTTTTTTATAAGATAGGGAATCTGCCCCCGCCCTGTCAAACTCCCATCCGAAAAAATTTCACGGAAAAACGCAGGCTGAGTGCCCACCCTGTCTGAGGACAAATTTCCGGTCGGCAAAAGTCCGCCCCACAGCACGCAGGCGGGACGCCTACGCTCCTTGACAAAAGTTCGCTCCAGAAAACGCAGGCTCCTTGCTCCTTGAGTAGGCGGGACACCTACGCTTCTTAATCAAAAAAGCCCCGTCCGCCGAAGCGAACGAGGCCTGGTGTTGTTATGAAAAAACTTACTTCAGCTCCTTGATCTTGAGATTCCGCCAAGCCACTTGGTAAGGCCCGCGTTTGCCGACTCCGTGGACTTGCAGTCCGAAAAAGCCTTTCGGATGGCTCTTGAAGACTTTTTCGTCGGTGAGATCAGAAACCTGCTCGCCATTGATCCAGACTTGGATGCGAGGTCCCTGGGCCAGGATGCGGTAGTGATTCCACTCGCCGTCTTTGAAGTGCTTGTGCGGCTTGCGCGCGTCGTCCGGGGTCATCCAACCGCCGATCGCTTCGCCGTAGATGTAGCCGGATTCCGCCCCGTTTTTACCGGTAGCCTCGATCTCGACCTGTGGGCCGTTGACGCGGCCTTCGTTCGTGCCGTCCTTGGTCTGGGAACGCACCATGATGCCGGAGTTCAGCGGGTTATCGATGAGGTGGACTTCAAATTCCAGGTCGAAATCACCGTAGTCCTTCGTCGTGCACAGGAAAGAATTCGGGCTATCAATCGCAGACGTGCCCAAAATCGTGCCATCCTTGACCTCATAAGTCGCCTTGCCGTTCTTCTGCACCCAGCCATCGAGCGTTTTACCGTCGAACAAGCTCACCCATTCCGCGTCATCCGCCTGGCTCACGCCGAAACTCAAAGCCAGACCTGCGATCACCGCAGCCAATCGATTCATTAATTTCATCGCCCCATTAAACTGGCCGGGAGACCGAGTCCTTTCAAAGAAAAGCCGGAAAAAAGCCGCTCACTCGTCCTCGTCTTCCGCTGGCGGCGCCTTGGGCAATTTCTCCACTTCGTCGAGGAGATTGACGACTCCGATGCCGCGCTCGGCGGAGTTGTCCAGGCGGAAAGTCAGCACCGGCGTGTTCTTCAGGACCACCCGCTTGCTCACCTGCCGCTGGATCAAGCCGTGCTTGGCATTGAGCTTCTCGATCACCCCCTCCGGAGAGCCCCCGAGAACGCCCACGAAGACCTTGGCCTCTTTCAAATCCTGCGTCACATCGACCTCACTCACCGTCAACAGGGAGCCGTGCCACTCAAACTCGCGTTGAATGACCATGCTGATTTCACGCTTCAGCAGCTCGTTCACCCGGTTCAGTCGTTTCATCGCATTTTCAGAAATAGCCGCGCTTAGAGCGTTTGCTCAACGCGCTCAAGGAGGTAACACTCGATGACGTCGCCCTCTTCGTAGTCGTTGAAGTCGCCCAGGCGAATCCCGCACTCGGTGCCTTGCTTGACCTCGTCCACCTCGTCCTGGAAGCGACGAAGCGTCGACATCTTCCCGTCGAAGACCGGCACTTTGCCGCGCATGACCCGGGCGTGCGCCTTGCGGCGGATTTTGCCGTCGGTGACGATGCAGCCGGCCGCTCTTCCTTTGTTCGCCTTGAAGACCTGTTTGCACTCGGCATGGCCGATGATGGTCTCGCGCAGCTCGGGATCGAGCAGACCCAGCATGGAGTCGCGCACCTGATCGATGAGTTCGTAAACGATGGAGAAGAGCTTCACTTGCACGCCCTCGGCCTTCGCCGTCTTCACGGCCTTGCCTTCGACTTTCACGTTGAAGCCCAGCACGACGGCATCCGAGGAGCTCGCGAGGAGAATGTCCGATTCCGTAATGGCGCCGGCTCCGCCGTGGAGAATGGTCGCTTCGACCTTGTCCGATTCAATGTCACTGATGGCATTGCGGATGGCCTCGACCGAGCCCTGCACGTCCGTCTTGAGAATAATTTTCAGCTGCGCCTTCTGATCGCCATCGCCGACCAGTGCCAGCATGTCTTCCATCCGGCTCTTCTTCGGCACGGCGAGACGTTCCTGGCGACGCTCCATCAAGCGCTCTTCGCTCAATTTCTTGGCCGCCCGCTCGCTCTCCATCTCAACCAGCTCGTCACCCACATGAGGCAACTCGGCGAAGCCCAGGACTTCCACCGGCATGGCGGGTCCCGCTTCTTTGACCTGCTGGCCGCGATCGTCGATCATCGACTTCACCTTGCCCGCGAAAGGACCGCAAATGAAGGGCTGGCCAACTTTCAGCGTGCCGGAGTCGACAATCACAGTCGCCGTCGGGCCTTTTCCGGCCTGCACCCGGGCTTCGATGACCGCCGCCCGCGCGTTCGCCTGCGGATTGGCTTTCAACTCGAGAACTTCAGCCTGCAAGGCCATGAGGTCGAGCAAGTCGTTCATGCCATCGCCCTTGACTGCGGAAACTTCCACCGTCTCGATCTCGCCGCCGAAGTCCACCGGCGTGAGGTCGTACTTCATCAAATCGGTCTTCACCCGCGCCGGATCCGCAGCGGGCAAATCACATTTATTGATCGCCACAATGATCGTTTTACCCGCGCTCTTGGCGTGGTTGATGGCCTCCTCGGTCTGCGGCATGATGCTGTCGTCCGCCGCCACCACGAGCACCACGATGTCCGTGACGTCGGCTCCGCGCGCCCGCATTTCCGTGAAAATGGCGTGACCCGGGGTGTCGATAAAGGTGATCGGCTTGCCGTCGTGATCGACCCGGTAGGCCGCGACGTGCTGGGTGATGCCGCCGGCTTCTCCGGAAGTGACCCGGGAATTGCGGATGTAGTCGAGCAGGGAAGTTTTTCCGTGGTCGACGTGACCCATGAAGGTGATGATCGGCGCCCGGTAAACCAACTGGTCCTCCGGCGATTCCTCCTCCGGCTCCGGCTCCTCGATGATCTCCTCCTCTTTGTGAACACCCGCTCCTTTTTCGCGTTTTTCCCGCTCAAAGACAAAGCCGTGCTGCTCGCAAAGTTTTTCCGCCACATCCGGCTCGATGGCCTGATGCGGAGCGACGAAGACCTCCAGCTTGATCAAATCCGCCATCAGCTGGAAGGGCTTCAGCTCCATGGCCTCCGCCAGATCACTGACAATGATCGGGGGCTTGATCGAAATGACCTTGTCATCGCTGACTTTGGGAGCCTCGGACTCGCTCGCCGCTTCTTCGGCGTCTTCGGAAACCGCGTCCTCGGTCTTGACCAACTCCGGATCTTCCCCGCGCTCCATGTCGCGAATTTTGGAAATGGAAGGAAGAATGTCTCGCGAGCTCCGCCCGGTCTTGCGCACGCCCTTGGCTTTGCCTTTGCTCTCGTCTTCAATCCCGAGATCCAAGGCCGCCTTTTTTTGATCCTCGACGGTGTTCACCTTCTGCGCCTCCTGGCGCTGGCGCTCACGGCGCGAAGGTTTTTTCTTGCCCCCGTCCAGGAGGTCCAAGACTTCTTTCTTTCCGTTATCTTTCTTTTCGTCAGCCATGCAGTCGCTTGTCTTTCTTTGGTCTCGCAATTCAAATATTCTCCAGCGCGTCTCTTACTCGGCGCTCTCTGTTTCCTCCGCCACTTCGGCGTCCTGATTCTTCTCCGCCACGGCATTCTGAGCCCGTTCGAGAAGAGCTTCCGCCTCGGCTTGCTCGATCCCCAGTTGATCCGCAATGTATTCAGCAGGCATCTGCACCACCATGTCCAAACTCACCCCACCGGCCCGGAACAACTTGCCAGCCAGTTCCGCCTCCACGCCCAGCGCATCGGCCAGCGCCACGGCGGCGTCATCCACCTTGGCCTCGAATTTCTCGTGCTGGCTCTCGTCTTTGCGCACCTGCACGTCCCAACCCACCAGGCGGGAAGTCAGCCGCGCGTTCTGGCCGCGACGCCCGATGGCTTTGCTCAAATCTTCTTCATCCACGGTGACGTTCACCACCTTGTTCTCCTCATCGAGGGTGATGGAACGGATTTGCGCCGGCTTGAGCGCGTCCCGCGTGAACTCGGCGACGTCTTCGTTGTAACGAATGATATCCACTTTCTCGTTATTGAGCTCGCGCACGATGTTTTTCACCCGCGCCCCGCGCATGCCCACACAGGCCCCCACGGGATCAACCTTCTCGTCCACGCTGTGCACCGCCACCTTCGTCCGGTAGCCCGCTTCCCGCGCCACCGCCCGCAATTCCACGGTGCGATCAGAAATCTCCGCCACTTCGGACTCGAACAAACGCCGCACGAAGTTCGGGTGACTGCGCGACAGGATGATCTCCGGTCCGCGCCCTTCGTTGTCCACGCTCACGACGTAAGCCCGGATGCGGTCGCCCACATTATACTCCTCCGTCGCCACCCGCTCACGCGAGGGCATGCGTGCCTCGAATTTCCCGAGATCGACCATCACGTCGTTCTTCTCAAAACGCCGCACCGCACCGCTCACAATATCGCCCGCCCGGTCCTTGAACTCGTCATAAATCTTCTCTTTCTCCGCCATGCGCAGGCGCTGCATCATCGTCTGCTTCGCCGTCTGCACCGCGATGCGACCGAAGTTCTTCGGCGTGACATCGAACTCGACAAGATCGCCCACCTGCGCTTCCGCGGACTTCTTCAAAGCCAGCTGCATCGGCACGTGATTGAACTTATCGGCGTAATCCTCGTCTTCGACCACTTCCAAATCCGCGAAAATCCGCGTCTCACCCTTCTTCTCATCGATCTCAGCGCGCAGGCGCTCGATATTCTCCGCACCGGGGACCATCTTGCGGTAAGCGGAACAAAAAGCGTACTCGAGAGCCTCCACCACCCGCTCACGGCTAATGGCTTTCTCTCTCTCGTAAAAATCAATGAGGGCGACAATATCGTTGGTCATCTTCTTGGAAAAACTGATCTCTGTGGACAAAAAAGAGCGGGTCCGAAACCCACCCTTCCCCGTGTCAAGAGTTGCTGCGGACAAGCCATACACCGCTGGAAAAACGAATGCAAGCGCAAATCACCCCTACTGTTCAATCCGCCAGCGGACGCCAACGCAGGCCACGCAGCTCGGCTCCCGTTTGCCAGGCGGCGACCCCCAGGGGCGCGCACAACTCGATCGGCCCCGGCCTCAGCGAGAACTCCCGCCCGTCCAAAGAAAGCTCCACCACCAGCGCCTCATCGATCCAGGCCCGCAGAGAGTTCACCTCGACCCGCAGCCGCACCCGATACCACTTTTCCTTCTCAAAAGCCAAATACGTCGTCGTCTCATTCTCCGCCGCGTCCTTCCCGTCAATCGAAGAAATCCCGACCACGCCACCACCCCAGCCCCCGAGCACCAAAGTCACCAACTCGTCATCGCGTCGGAGCGGAAAGGTCAGAGCACCGAAAAAATCGCTCCCGTTCATCCGCCGCGCCGCGAACTCCAGCTCGTACGGCGCTTGCGGCAGCTCACCCGTCCACTTCGCCCCGATCAACTCCGCGCCCATCTCCAGTCGCAGCCTCTCCCCCTCCCAGCCCACCATTTCCGGATTTCCATAATCCACCTTCTCCCAATGCCCCCGCTCTTCCGCCGCGAAAACTTCGCGCCACACCTCCTCTTCCCTTTCTGCGAGAGGATTTTCCGACTGCGTGGTGGGGCGACACGACGAGCCGAGAACGATCGCCAGAAAGAGCAAAATGAGGAACTTCATGCCGGCAAGATAAAAAAAATGACGAAAAGCACAAAAAAATTCTTGCATCAGATCCAAATCACGATTACCCACCTGCCCGCCGCTGAGGCACAAGCGAAACGAAAAAGCGCAGATAGCTCAGTTGGTAGAGCAGTTGGCTTTTAACCAATTGGTCCTGGGTTCGAGTCCCAGTCTGCGTACTTTTCAAAAAACCCGCTGTCCGTCATGGATCTAGCGGGTTTTTCGTTTTCACGCACGGGGCGGCTTTCCCCGGAACGCGGATTTCAATCCGCAATGACAAAAAAACCCAGACAAGTCGCCTGAGTTCTTGTTTTCCCTGACTCGTGGGCAGCCTCAGCCTACTTCGCGGTGATCTCGACCTTGCGGAAAGAGCCGAGGTCGTCGAAGGAACCGAGACCGATCTGGCCTTTTCCGTGGGTTTTGTCCTCGGCGTGCAGGGCTTCTTGGCCATCAAACCACACGGTGATCGTTCCCGCTTCCACATCGCGCAC
>JBNNED010000316.1:0-4175 GCA_050285825.1 Verrucomicrobiales bacterium
ACGGGGCACAAGAAGGGCAAGCGGGACTGTAGCTCCGGTCGCGCTGGGGAGGGGCTGCGGGCTTGATGCCCTATTCTTGTGAGCCAGCGCCTCGCTTCAGGCTCCGCCGCGACGGCGTTCGACTTTCGCCCCGAGCTGGAGGAGCTTTTCGTCAATGTGCTCGTAGCCCCGGTCGATGTGGTAGAGGCGGTTGATCTCGGTCGTGCCTTTGGCCTTCAGGGCGGCGAGGACGAGGGCGGCGGAGGCGCGCAGATCGGAGGCCATCACAGGCGCGGCGCTCAGTTGGCTGACACCATTGACGACGGCGGTCCCGTTATCGACTTTGACATCGGCGCCCATGCGCTTGAGTTCCGCGCAGTGCATGAAGCGCTGGGGGAAAATGGTGTCCTCGACGACGGATAGGCCGGGGGTGGTGGCCAGCATGGCGGTGAACTGGGCCTGCATGTCGGTGGGGAAGCCGGGGTAGGGCGCGGTCGTGATCTTACAGCCTTTGGGACTGTCTCCGGGGGTGACGGTCAGGCTGGTGTCATCCGCGCTGAAGCTCACTTGGTGCCCGCATTCGAGGAGTTTCTCGGTGCTCGTGGCGAGGTGCTTGCGGTTGATGCGATTCAGCGTGACGCCATCGCCGGCCATGGCTGCGGCGACCATGAAGGTGCCGGCCTCAATGCGGTCCGGGATGACGGTGTGCTCGCATCCGCCCAGGGAGCTGACGCCTTCAATCTCGATCCGGCTCGTTCCCGCGCCTTTGATCTTCGCGCCGAGGGCGTTGAGGAAGTCCGCGAGGTCGATGACTTCCGGTTCGCAGGCGGCGGACTCGATGATGGTGGTGCCTTCCACGAAGACGGCGGCCATCATGAGGTTATCGGTGCCGAGAACGGTCGGGCCGTGCTTGCCGCGCAGGTCGATCTCGGTGGCGTGGAGCCCGCCATTGGCCTCGATGAAGAGATTGCCACCCTCGGTGTCGATCTTCGCCCCGAGAGCCTGCAAGCCCTTCAAGTGAAGGTCGATCGGGCGGTCGCCAATGACGCAGCCGCCGGGGATGGAGACGTGGGCGCGGCCGAGGCGGGCGAGCAGGGGCCCCATGACGCAGATCGAGGCGCGCATCTTGCGCACAAGCTCGTAGGGAGCTTCCGGGTGGATCTCCCGGGCGTGGATTTTCACCGTGCCGCTGTAGCGCTCGACCTCGCAACCGAGGGCGCTGAGAATCTGCAGCATGTAGTTCGTATCGGAAACATCGGGCACGCGGCGGATGACGACGGGTTGGTCGGTCAAAAGCGCGGCGGCGAGGATGGGGAGGGAGGCGTTTTTCGAGCCGGAGATGTTGATGGCTCCGGAAAGGGTCGGGCCGCCGTGAACGATGAGTTTTTCCATGGTGGGGTGAAGTTTGAGGCCAAGGGCTTGCAATGTTTAGACGCCGCGTGCAAGGGGAAAACGCGCGATTCCGGAGAGATCCTCCGCGATCCGCAGCCCTGCCAGCCCGCCTTCCTCCAGCAGACGCAGGCTTTCCGCCCCTTGATCATGGCCGACTTCGAGGGCGACGAGCGCTCCGGGCGCGAGAAAGGGGCCCACCGTCGCCGCGAAACGCCGGATGAGATCCAGGCCGTCGGCTCCGCCGAAAAGGGCCAGGGCCGGGTCGTGCGCCAGCTCGGGAGCGAGTGTTTCTCGATCGCTTTCCGGCACGTAAGGCAGGTTCGCGACGACGAGATCAAAGCTCCCGTCCAGCGCGGAGAAGAGATCGCTCTCCACGAAGCGCGCGCTCACGCCGAGAGCCCCGGCATTTTCCCGGGCGAGGGCGAGGGCGTCCGGTGAGACATCGGCCAGGACGAGCTCCGCGCAGTCTCCGCCCAGCGTTTTGGCGAGGCTGAGGCCGATGACCCCGCTCCCGCAGCCCAGATCCAAGAGACGGGTCGGGCGGGGGAAGTCTTCTTTCAAAAGCAGATCGACAAGTTCCTCCGTTTCCGGCCGGGGGATGAGGGCGCGCCCATCCACACGGAATTTCTCCCGGAAGAACTCGACTTCGCCCAAGAGATGCTGCAGCGGCACGCCCTTTCCGCGCTCTTGCAAGGCGCTCCGCAAGCCCGCCAACACCTCTTCGGCCATTGGCTCGTCGAATCTCACATAAAGATCCAGCCGCCGGCAGGCGAGGGCCCTGGCGACGAGGTGTTCCATATTGAGCCGCGCCTCGTCGATGCCCCTTCCGGCCAGATAAGCCGTGCCCTTCGTGATCACATCCAGAATTGTCGTCATCTCCTCCGCGCGTTAGTTCTTCTCCATCCCGGCCTCCTGCAGGCGCTCCTCCATCTCCGCCTTTTGTAAATGGGCGGTGAACTCACTGAGATCCCCTCCCAGCACGGCCTCCATCTGGTGGGAGGTGAAATTCACGCGGTGGTCCGTGATGCGGGACTGGGGGAAGTTATACGTCCGGATCTTCTCCGAGCGGTCACCGGAGCCGATGAGCGAGCGCCGCTGGGCGGAATACTTCTCCGCCTCCTCGCGCTGTTTCGCCTCGTAAAGCTTCGCGCGGAGGATCTCAAAGGCCTTCTCCTTGTTCTGAGTTTGCGAGCGGCCGTCCTGACATTTCACCTGGATCCCGGAAGGGAGGTGCGTGATCTGGACTGCGGAGTCCGTCGTGTTGACATGTTGCCCGCCGGGTCCGCCGGAGCGCGTGGCCTGGATGTGAAGTTCCTCCGGCTTCAGCTCGATGTCCACTTCCTCCGCCTCCGGCATGACGGCGACGGTGACGGTGGAGGTGTGAATGCGCCCCTGGGTCTCGGTCGCGGGGACCCGCTGCACCCGGTGGACGCCGCTCTCGTATTTCAAATGGCGGAAGACCTCTTCACCGGAGACTTTGAGGATCACCTCCTTGAATCCGCCGACTTCCGAAGGGCTGCTCTCCAAGTGCTCACAGCGCCAGCCCCGGTTTTCCGCGTATTTCTGGTAAAGTTTCATGAGCTCCGCCGCGAAGAGAGAGGCCTCGTCCCCGCCGGCCCCGGCGCGGATCTCCACCAGCGCGTCCCGGTCCTCCGTGGGATCGTGAGGGAGCAGCGCGTATTGGATTTCCTCCTCCAGGCGCGCGCGGCTGGCCTCGAGTTCGGGGATTTCCAGCGCGGCCATCTCAGCCAGCTCTTCGTCCTCCCCCTTGCTGAGCTCCTCGTTCCCGGCGAGGTCCGTACTGACCTGCTCCAGACGCTCCCAGATTTCCATCAAGTTCTTCAAGCTGCGGTGCTCCCGCATGACGTGCTTCGTCCGGGAGGGATCATCATAGAAAGAAGGGTCGGAGATCTGGGATTCGATTTCCGCCAGCCGCTGCCGGCGTTGATCAATGAGCGAGGAGTAATCCATACGGTAGCGGCCATCATCCCGTCCCGCGCCCCTAGGTCAAGGGCGAAGCTTCCCCGGCGCACGAATCCCGCTCTCGCCCGCACCACAGGCGCGCCAGGGCGTAAGTAGCCCGACTCGGGAAAGCCCGCAGGGGAGATGACTCCTGCGCCGCTCGCCCGGTGTCACTCCGCGCGTCCGCCGGTGGGCGCTGAGGAGGATGCGGGAGGCTCAGGCCGCGCTCCGGGGCTCAGATGGGAAAGCTCCGGCGAGTGGGCTGGAGGGAAAAAGGGGCCGAAAAGGGGGATGAGAGAGGTGAAGACGTTAAATTTCGTTTCAATTTGCGCAGCGACGACATTAAGTTGGGTTCTGATCACATTGAGCGTCGTTCTGGCGACATTGAGCGCGAGTCTGGTGACGTTGAGCGTCGTTCAGGTGACGTTGAGCACGGTTCTGGTGACGTTGAGCGCGAGTCTGGTCGCATTGAGCGCGGTTCTGGTCGCATTGAGCGCGGTTCTGGCCGTATTGAGACCGGTTCTGGCGACATTGAGCACGAGTCTGACGACGTTGAGGGCGGCTTTGGTGAGGTTGAGGGAGACTCTAGCGACGTTGAGGGTGGTTTTGGAGAGATTGAGGGGGGAGGGGGAGAGGATGATGATGGGAGCGTGGGCTTGGCGAAGGGGAACCGGCAGGATGCCGGCGCTCCATGAGGTGCGAGAGAGGGGAACCGGCGGGACGCCGGCGCTCCATGAGTTAAGAGGGATGTGAAGTGGCGGGGCGCCGGTGCTGCTTGTGTTTGGGACGGGGGGGTGGTGGGGGGGATGGGTGTATTGGAGGGGGTGGGCTTTGAGGAGTTC
>JBNNED010000317.1:0-4036 GCA_050285825.1 Verrucomicrobiales bacterium
TGCAGCAGGCCGAGGTAGCCGTAAACCTGGCGGCCTTTGGCGAGGATGTGCTCGAAGGTGCGGCGCGCTACGTTCGCGGGAATGGAGAAGCCGATGCCCTGGAAACCGGGGTTCTCGCGGTCGGCGGAGTAAATCGAGGCGTTGATGCCGATGATTTCGCCGAGGTAATTCAGCAAAGGACCGCCGGAGTTGCCGGGGTTGATGGCGGCGTCGGTCTGGAGCATGTCGTTTTCGCCCTCGGAAAGCGAGCGGTCGCGCGCCGAGATGCGACCCACCGTGATCGTCTCGCCGAGGCCAAAGGGGTTCCCGACGGCAATGGCGATTTGTCCGACCTTGACCTCGTCGGAGTTGGCGAATTTGAGGGCCTGAAATTCCTCGTCGCTCTGAATGCGCAGCACGGCGATGTCGAGGAGGGGATCGGAGTTGATGAGGAGGGCGGGCAGGGTGCGTTTGTCATGGAGCGTGACCATGATTTTCTGCTGACCTTCGATGACGTGGTGGTTGGTGATGACGTGGCCCTCACGCGAGACGATGACGCCGGAGCCGAGGCCGCCGGTGAGGCGGTTGCGCTCGAAAATGCGACCGCGCAGGGGGTCGAGAATGCGTTCTTTTTTGACAATCTCGGTGGTGATGGAGACGACGGAGGGAGTGACTTTCTCGACGAGTTTGATCATGTCGTCGTTTTGCCGTTCGAGGCCGGGAACTTGGTCGCGACTGAGCGGGGCGGACTCTGCCAGGGTGTAATCCTCGGCGAGATACTGGGCGTTGTCGCGGGGCGAACGGGGCCAGAGCTGCCCTTCCTGCCAGAGGCGGAAAAGGTAGAAAGCGCCGAAGGAGAGGCAGAAAATGAGGGCGAGGCTGAGGAATCTTTTGAGGAACTGGCTCATCTGAGAGGTTTCCGGTGCTGGCTTCAAACTACGCGCAATCGGCGCGGAGAAAAGGGGAAAAGGCGAATTTAGGGGTTCGGTGAGGGCGGGGCGATGAAGAGGGCGGGCGGGAGGCTTTCCCAGCTTTCGAGATCGCCGAAGAGCCGTTGGCGGGTGAGTCCGAGCGCGGCGGGGAGATCGAGTTCGGCCGGGCGAAGCTGAGGGGCGCTTGTGATCTTCCCACTTTCGTCGGTTTCAAGGTGCCACTGGAAAATCGGGGAGACGTACCGGCGGGCGGGTTCGCGGACTTCGGTGAAGCGGATGTCGATGACGACCGGCTGCCCCTGCTCGTTTTCGCGGACGAGATAATGGCCGCGCGTGAACCAGAGGACGGCGGAAAGAAGCTCCGATTCCGGCAGTTTGGCGAGAAGCTCGTGCCGCTTCGGGTAGCAGTCGATTTTCGCGGGCTGGTTATCGAAGGGAGACCAGTAAGTGACGAGGTAGGCGTCCGGCGTTTCCGCGAGGCCGCGCCAGAGGAGGATGTTGCTGAAGGTGGGGGAGGTGGCGACGAGTTCGGCGGGCCTTTTGTCATCCGCCAGGCGCGCGGAGATGGCTTTGGTGGCGATGCTTTTCATCCCGAAACTCAGGAGGATGTAGCAAGTCGAGAGAGCGAGCGCTCCGGTGTTGATGCGACGGCGCAGACGGCTCGTGGGCTCGTGGCGGAAGATGAGAAGCAAGCTGAGAAGGAGGGGGACGGTGAAGAAGAGATCGATGATGTAGAGGTTATTGAAGGAGACGCGGGCGCTGGAAAAAGGCTCGAAAATCTGCGTGCCGTAAGTCGTGAAGCAGTCGATGAGCACGTGCGTGGTCCAATCGAGGAAGAGGAAGAGAAAGGCCGCGGCGTAGCCGATTCCACGGGCGCGGTGGAGGCGGGAGAGGGGGTAGGCGAGGAGCGCGGGGGCGAGGAAGCAGACGAGCAGGGAGTGGGAAAGCCCACGGTGGGAAGTGAGCCGCTGGGCCTCGCTGAGCCATGGGCTGAAAAGGACGTCCAGGTCCGGCAAGGTGCCGAAAAAAGCCCCCCAGGCGGCGGCGCGCCAGCCGAGTTTTTTGCCGAGGGTGAGCTCGCCGATGACGGCGCCGAGAGCGGCTTGCGTGAGTGAATCCATGGCTGGCGGACTCTAAGCGGCAATCAGGATTCTGCCAAGTGGGAGCTGAACGTTCCGTTCTTTTCCAAGCAGAGCACGGCGTTCCAAGAAAAAAGGCGAACCGCAGTGGTTCGCCTTGGGGTGTTGATCTGGGATCAGGCCTTATTTCTTGGGAGCGATGACATTGGGAGTCAGGTCGTCCCAAGCGGTTTCGCTACCGGTATCGAAGAGTTTCTTGCCACCACCGACGACGACTTCGCCTTGGTTGTTGATACGCTTCTGTTGCACGGAGCTATCGAGGCGCAGGTAAACCGCTTTGTTGTCATATGGGGATGGATTGAATCTGGACGGGTCATCAGCGTCAACCGGGGCACAGACGACGGGAAGGTTCCCGTTGTAGCTGGTGGACAGAGGCTCGTCACCGGAAAGCATGACGTAAGCAAAGCCACACTCTTTGGCGTCGAGGACTTCACCGGCAGTCACCACGCCGTCAGGCTTTTGGCCACCTTCGACACCACCTTTGGCGAAGAAGATCTCCTCGGAGTCGGTGTAGCCGCCCACGATGAGTTGGGCGAGGTAGCTGTTGGAGTCGTTACCGGAAGGAACGGTTTCACCCGTGGATTCGTTGATCGACGTTGCCGTGTCAGAGGATGGGAAGGTGCCCCAGTCTTGGTCGAAAAGAACGAGCAAGGTGCCGATCTGACGGGCGTTGTTAGTTGCCTCAGTAATGGCCGCAGCCTTCTGAGCCTTCAGGATCACGGGCGTGGCCAGACCGGCCAGTGCCGCGATGATCGCGATCACCACAAGAAGTTCCACCAAGGTGAAACCCTTGCGTGCTTGTGCATGGGTATTGGTTTTCATTATTTTGTCTTATGTTGTGGGAGGAAATCCCTCCCGGGTTTTTTATGCGAAAGAATCCGAAGACACTTTCGTAGTCTAAGTTACGACCTTTCTTATCCGTGGCAAGCCAAAACTTGGCCTGTGACCTGCTTGTCACTGAATTTTCAATCATAAAGTCCGCCCGCAGGCCCTTCTTGACTTTTCGGAGGGCTTAAATTCCCTGCATTTTCCCGCAGGTTTCAGGATCTTTTCCGGCGCGCTCCGTAGGATTCCCGCCGCTGGTTGTGCCTGAAGACTTGGATCCTAATCCGGTCAGTATATTCGATAAAGAGCAGATTGTAGGGGAATTGCCGGAGGTTCATGCGGCAGAGGCCGGTAAATTGGTCTCAGTGTTGTTTCGGATTGGCCTGTATTTTTTGGAGTGCCGATTGAAATTCTTCCCAGAGTTGATCTGCGAGTTTTGCGGAAACCTCCTCGTAGCCACGCAAAGCCTCCGAGATGTCCCGCTGGACAAAGGGATGGAAGGTGATGGGTTTCAACGCCCGAGGCCGCTTTTCAGTTGATCGAATGTCATTTCCGCGACTTCACCGCTTTCGAGTTGGCGAACGCGCTCCATGACTTCTTCATCACTGACGTGGTGTCCGTGAGGCGCGATCATGCTCAGGAGATCGGCAGCAAGGGAGCCTTTTTCGAGGTCGCATAACTTGGCCGCTTCGCTCCGGATTTCTTGCAGAGTCATGCCTATGAGATAGCTCCAATGAGCGGTGATGGCAAGTTGGGAGTGTGGGAAAGAAAAATAGGGCACTGGCTTTGTGACCAGTGCCCCATGAGAGTGAGGTGGGGGGATTGTTGTTCGTTTGGGCGACTTGAAAGTCGCGTTCCGGGGCTTAGCTCAGGGCCGCGACGATGTTTTCGGCGGTGATGCCGAGTTTCTCGAAGACCTGGTCGCCGGGAGCGGAGAGGCCGAAGCGGTCGATGCCGATGACCTGGCCTTCGGTGCCAACGTATTTCCACCAGAGGCCGCTGACGCCGGCTTCGATGGCGAGGCGCTTGGCGCAGGCTTTCGGCAGGACTTCTTCCTGATACTCAGCGGATTGGCGATCAAAGCGCTCCAGGCAGGGAGCGGAGACGACGCGCACGCCGGAACCGAGTTTTTCCGCGGCTTCGAGGGCGATGCCGACTTCC
>JBNNED010000318.1:0-3670 GCA_050285825.1 Verrucomicrobiales bacterium
CGCCGGCGGGGCTTCGCGAAAACGCCGACCCTCCCCATCGACAATCGTCCACTCCGTCTCCAGCGTGACCTGATACGGAAAACTCCCCGCACGATCGGCCGGAAAACGCGCCGCAAAGCGGTACGGCCCGACGCGCTGACCTTGCAAGTCCCCGAAAGTCCGCCCGAAACGTGCCGCCTGCCCCCGGTCCTCAAAGCGCAAGCCCGCCGCGAACAAGCTCTCGAACTCCCGCGAGTCCTTCACCAGGGCCTCAATCTCCCCATACGTCACCGAACCGGCTCCCCACAAAAAACCCGTTCCCCACAGCCACAGCAGGCCGACCCAGCAGAAGTTCTTTCGCATCCTTTTCATCTTATAATCAATGACTTTAGGATACCCAGAGAGCTGATTTTATTCAATCAAGCTTTTCCGATTGACCTCAGGAAGCGCAAGAGCCTCGACTGGATTGTTTTTGTAAATCCCACTTTCCCTCCCCGCATCGGCACCGAACCTAAAACCCCAGAAGTCAGCGCAACTCCAAGACGTTGAGATTATTCAAACATCTCTTACGACTACCGGCACCTCAGCGCTTCCTGCGAAAGACCAAGAGAGCACCAATACTGGTGAGAATCATCGCGGATGGCTCAGGAATCACCGAGATAGCAGCACCACTGAAGCCTGCGTGAGAGCTGCCATTCAAATTTCCGTTCACCGTGAGAATGTTATCAATGGTGAGCGTTGTCCCTGGGGTGTCCGTGGTCACAGTGAGAGTATGGAGGTGGCTTCCTTTTGGATTACCGGTTCCAAAGCTCTCGCCAGAACTCGTGAAGAGCGTGGAAGAACCACCGTCATCACTGACGGTGAGAGTGGACGTGCCATCAAAAACCAAGGTCCAAAGATTCAAAGAATAGGTAGCGGCATCTGTGAGAGTCACCGTGAGCCGGACACCTGCATCCGTAGCGTCGAGGGTGGTATTGAAGATTCCACGAACGGTCCCGTTACTCCCACTTGCGGGGGAAAAACCGTCGCCTGTCCAAGAAAAGGTATTGACGACGTTCGAGGCAGATGATCCGCGGAGCGTGTTCCCTGTCCCCGCAGGATTGCCACCGATGGCAGTCAGATCGCCAATGAGACTGGCCCCGGATTTACTGTTGAGGGCGGCACCGCTGTGACTATTATTTGCAGTCGTGGACCAGTAGGCCCAATCGGATGAGCCGAGATCAGTGAGATTATAAGAACCCGAGGCCGTCGCGCTGCTACCAGTAACCACCGTGGCGGCTTGGGCGGAAAAAGTGAGTAAAGTAAGGGTCGAAAGACCTTTGAGAACGGAATGGAAGTTCATAGATTGAATAATCTGCACCCCCTTGAACTAACAAACAACCTGAGACAGTCAACCCGAAAACCACCTCCCCGCCCTCCTGCGTCGGCACCGGCAGTGAGTCCGGCTCACGCCCAGCCTGTGATGGTGAGTTTGCCGATGGCGGACTTCGCTTCCATGCGACGATGACCTTCGAGGATGTTTTCGGCCGTGATCGGGCTGAGGCTGTCGTTCGCCGTCGCTGTGAGCTTTCCGGCATCGATGAGTTCCGCGACGCGCGTGAGAATTTCGTGCTGCGCGATCATGTCGGCAGTGCCAAACATCGCCCGCGTGAACATGAATTCCCAGTGGATCGACACCGATTTTCGCTTCATCGGTCCCGCCAAATCAAGGTGAGCCTGGTGGTCGGTGATGAGGACGAGGCTCCCCTGCGGCGCGATCATCTCGCCCATGGCCTCCCACGCGCTTTCGATGTCGTTGAAATTGGCAATGAAGTCGACAAAGTCACTTCCGAGCTCGCGCAACTGCTCCGGCATGTCGCCATGATGATTGATGACTTCATCCGCGCCCAAATCCCGGCACCAGGCCGCGCTTTCCTCCCGCGACGCCGTGGCGATGACCCGCAGGCCCGCCAACTTCGCGAGTTGGATCGCCATCGAGCCCACTCCGCCCGCACCGCCGATGATGAGCAGCGATTTTCCCGCATCGCCGCCCTCAAGGTCGATCCCCAAACGATCAAAAAGGGCTTCCCAGGCCGTCAGCGCGGTCAGCGGCAGAGCGGCACTCGCCGCCGCATCGAGGGAAGCCGGACGCCGCCCCACGATCCGCTCGTCGACGAGCTGGAACTCCGTATTTGAGCCGGGTCGTGTGACATCACCCGCGTAAAACACGGGGTCGCCGACTTGAAAAAGTTCGCACTCCGCGCCCACGGCTGCGACCACTCCCGCCGCATCAAAGCCCAGCACCTTAGGGGCTTCTCCCTCCGCCGGTCGCACTTTGTAATCGACCGGATTCAAGCCCACCGCTTCCACCCGCACGAGGAGATCCCGCCCCGTCGCCACCGGTTTTTCCAGCTCCACCTCCCGCGCCGAGCCGGCCGCACTGCTGTTTTTGACAAATTGAATCGCTTTCACCCCCCACCCCTAACCCACACCCCACCCCCGCGCAAGAAGACAAGCCAGAAGCGGCAACCCGGCAGGTTCTTTTGAGGGCTTCGCCTCTCTCGCCACTTCCCCATTCCGCACTCCCCCTTCCGCATTCCGATTGACCGGCTGGCTCATCCTGCTTACACCTCATGGCGATGGCACTCATCCTCGATCAATCGCAAATCGCCGGGGCCGTGCGGGACCTCGCCGAGCAAATCACCGCCGCGCACCCCGAGGGAACGCTCCACCTCGTCGGCATCCGCTCGCGGGGCGATGAAGTGGCCGAACGTCTGCGCGACCTCCTCGTAGCCGCCGGACGCGAGGTCGAGCTCGGCATTCTCGACATTTCGCTCTACCGCGATGACCTCGCCCACCTCCACGAGAACCCGAAATTGCAAGGCAGCGAGATCACCTTTCCCGTCGATGACACCCGCCTGATCCTCGTCGATGACGTCCTCTTCACCGGCCGCACCATCCGCGCCGCCCTCGATGCCTTGACCGACTACGGACGCCCGGGAGCCGTCGAGCTCGCCGTTCTCATCGACCGCGGGCACCGGGAGCTGCCCATCGAGCCCCGCTACACCGGAAAAAAACTCCAGACCGCCCGTCTCGACCACGTCCACGTGAAGCTGCTCAAAACCGATGGGGAAGACTCCGTAGAACTCGTAGAAAACCGCTGAAGCCATGGCACCCAAAGACTTTCTCGACATCACCAGCCTCTCCACGGGCACCATCACAAGCCTGCTCGACCAGGCCGCCCCCTTCAAAGACCTCTTCACCCGCTCGGTCAAAAAAGTCCCCGCGCTCAAGGGCAAGACCGTCCTCATGCTCTTTTACGAACCCTCCACCCGCACCCTCTCTTCCTTCGAGGTCGCCGCGAAACGACTCGGAGCCGACGTTACGAACTTCGACGTGCCGCACTCCTCCGTGACGAAGGGCGAGTCCGTGCGCGACACCATTTCCACCCTCCAGGCCATGCGCGCCGACTACATCGTCGTCCGCCATAAAATGTCCGGCCAGCCCGCCGCCATCGCCCGCCAGACCCGCGCCTCGGTCGTCAACGCCGGAGACGGTGCGCACGCCCACCCGACGCAGGCGCTGCTCGATGCCTTCACCTTCCGCGAGGTCCACCCCGAGATGACCGGGAAGAAAATTCTCATCATGGGCGACATCCTCCACAGCCGCGTCGCCCGCTCGACCACGGAAATTTTCCGCAAACTCGGCGTGC
>JBNNED010000319.1:0-2923 GCA_050285825.1 Verrucomicrobiales bacterium
ACGGCCACGCCCGGGAGGTTTTTTGCGAGCATGTAAGGCTCGTCCCCGGCGTAGGCGACGTCGAGAAGGAGCGTTTGGCCGTCACTGACGATTTTCGGAGGGCTGGTGAACTCCCGGTCGCTTTCGGGATGGCGCCAGCGCTGCACCTCGGGAAGATCCCTGCTTTTGTAGCCGCGGCTGAGGATGGCGATGCGGCGTCCGCGCTTTTGCAGGGCGCGGGAGAGGAGTTCGGTGACGGGCGTCTTTCCGGTGCCGCCCATGGTGAGGTTTCCGATGCTGACCACGGTCGTGGCGAGGCGGGCGGAAGGTTTCCAGCCGCTGCGAATGAGGCGGAGGCGGGCCTTGACGAGGAGGCGGAAGAGGAGGGAGAAGAGAAAGAGAACGCCCCGCGTCACGCTAGCGGCAAAGCCCCGGGCCCGACCGAAAATGACCTCGGTGACCCATTTTTCCAGCTCGTCACCCGTGCCAGCCATGACGAGCGAGGGGCTTACTCGGCCGAAGTCCCGGCTTCAGCGTGCTTTTTGGTCAGCTCAAGCATCGGGCCGGTGATGTCCGCCGCGTCTTTGGTGAAGACGAGGACGGAAAGGCCGGAGGAACTCCCGCCGGAGCTGTCAAAAACGTAGTCGTAACCTTCTTTTACCGCCGCTTCCTTGACGAGGGCGACGAGTTCATCGCGGATGACGTCGAATTCGGCGTTTTGCTTCTCAATGAGAGCGGCCTGCTTCCGCTGAAGCCAGTTTTGCAGCCCTTGGGCGCGCTGCTGGACCTCACGTTGAGCCAGTTGGGACTTGTTGTAGGCGATGCGCTTTGGTTCGCCGGTGAGGTTGGGATCCTCGGCCTCTTTTTTCAGGCTCTCGGCCTCTTTGGCGATTTCGCGGATGCTTTCGATGCGCTCATCGCGCTCTTTTTGCACTTCCTCGCTGTAGCCTTTGATCGATTCGGCGACTTCGTGGGTCTTGGGATATTCCGCGAAGACGCGGTTCATGTCGACAGTGGCCATGCGGACCTTGCTTTCCTGGCCTTGGGCGGCGAGCGAGCCGACAAGTGCCGGGAGCAGGAGAAGAAGCGAGAGAAGAGGGCGTTTCATGGAAAAAATCTGGTGGTTCAAGGGTTTATTCGGCGGGTTTTTCCTCGGCGGCGGGGGCTTCCTCGCCTGCGGGAGCTGCCGGGGCGTCTTTATTCAAGTCTTTGAGGACGGCGGCGGTGATGTCTTCCTTGTCCCGGATGTAGAGGAGGAAGGGGACGTAGTTGGTCGATTGCCCGGTGCTGTCGAAGACGTAGTCGAAGCCGTTGGCCTCACCGTAGCTGTTGACGCGGTCGATGACGGTCTTCCGGATGTCCTGCATTTTGGCCACCATGTGCTCTTTGAGGGCGTTGATGCGGCGCTGGGTGGATTCCTGGCGCTCGCGTTGCAGGTTGACGAGAGTTTGTTGTTTCTCCTGACCGCTGGCGAGGAGTTGCTTGCGTTTGTCCTCGGCAAGCGAAGGGTCCTGCATCGACTGAGCGAGTTTTTTCAATTCGGTGTCGAGCTCTTTGATGTTCTCCAGGCGCTCTTGGTCCTGCGCTTGGATTTTCTGCTTTTCTTCGCGATCTTGAGCCTGGGCGGCTTTCGTTTCGTGGTATTCGTTGAGGAGGACGCCCATGTCAACGGTGGCGACTTTGGGTTTGTCCTGGGCTTGCACTTGCAGGAGGCTGAGAAGGCCGAGGCAAAGGGCGGTGAGCAGGGGGCGGCTGATGTGCTTGTTCATGATCTTGTGGGGAGCTTAGGAGTTTCTGGGGTTTTGTCTATGTTGGAGGGTTGATTTTTTCTTCGAGCGCTTTCACGCGCTGAGCGAGTTTCGGCAGGCGACCGACCTGGGCCTGGCGGCGTTGCTCTAGTTTGATCGGACGAGCCGGATTGCCCTGGTAGGCCCCGGGCTGGCTGAGATTTTTGGTCACTCCGGCGCGAGCGGCGAGGACGATGTGATCGCCGACTTCGATGTGCCCGACGAGCCCGCTCTGAGCCGCGACGGTGACGTGGTTACCAATTTTCGTGCTGCCCGCGATGCCGCTCTGGGCGACGATGAGGCAGTGTTCGCCGATGCGCACATTGTGGCCGATCTGGACGAGATTGTCGATTTTCGTCCCTTTGCCGATGACCGTTTTCCCGAAGCGGGCGCGGTCGATGGTGGTGTTCGAACCGACTTCGACGTCGTCCTCAATCAAAACGATGCCGACCTGGGGGATTTTCTGGTGGCTGCCGTCGCTGCTGTCGTAGCCGAAGCCATCGGAGCCGATGACGCAGGCTGGCTGGAGAATGACGCGGTCGCCAAGCTGGCAGAACTCACGGACGACGGCTTTGGCGTGGAGATGGCAGTCCCGCCCGATCCGGGCATGGTGCCCGACGACGCAGCCGGGCCCGATTTCCGTCCCGTCCCCGATGAAGGCGCCGCTTTCGACGACCGCTCCGGCTTTGATGCTGACTTTTTCAGGGTCGAACTCGGCATCCGGGGCGACGTGGGCGCCGGGAGCCACGCCCGGGGTGAAATGGCGGAATTCGCGGCGGAAGTGCTCGACGACCTTCGAGAACGCGAGTGAGGGATTGGGCACGCGGAGGCAGGGCACGCTGGCAGGGAGTTCCGTCAGTTCCTCGGGGACGAGAACGAGTCCGGCCTGGCTGTGCGGGAGCTGCGGGAGGTAACGCTCGTTGCCGAGAAAGCTGATGTCCGTGCCCTCCGCTTCATCGAGAGACGAGACGCCGGTGAAGCCGGATGCCGGGAGGTTTCCGGGGTCGGGGACGCCGAGTAAGGCACTGAGTTCAGCGGGGCTGAGCGACACGGGGCAGCGGAGCTTAGTTGTTGTCTTCTTGTCCTTTGTTGAGTTCGGCAAGGAGCTCGTCGGTCAGGTCCGTAGCCTCTTTGGCGTGGATGAGGAAGGGGATGCC
>JBNNED010000320.1:0-6809 GCA_050285825.1 Verrucomicrobiales bacterium
AGCGGTCCCGGCTTCAGTCCCCGCTCGATCAAATCCTTCCCCGTCACCAGCGGCGGCGGAATCAGGGGTTCGGCCGCAAACTCGGCCTCTTTGCGCTGTAAAAAGTCGTAATTATCAGTGAAGCCATTCGAACTCTGGCAATCGACCCGGTGCAGCTCCATCTCCAGCGGAAAGGTCTCCCGCGCCATGAAGCGCTTCACTTTCGCCACCCGCATCTCCTGGACGTGCATGAATTTCATGTGGTTGCGCACCATCTCAACCACCCGCCCGATCAAGGCGTTCGGGTAGCGCAGGCGACGTAAAATCGCCTCCGCCATATCCGCTCCGACGACATCGTGGCCATTGAAACGCCAGCGCTCTTGCTCGGCATCCCAGGTCTGCGTCGGCGGCTTGGCAATGTCATGCAAGAGCACGGCGAGGCAGAGCTCGAGCGGAGGATTCTCGCCCAGCAGGGACAGGGCAATCCTGGTGTGCGTGTAAACGTCGCCTTCCGGGTGCCACTGCGGCGGCTGCTCGCAACCATCGAGAGCCAGGACCTCAGGCAAAAAACTGTGAAACAAACCACTCTCGCGCAACAAGCCCAATCCCCGCGCCCGCTCCGGATCGGTGATGATTTTGGAAAACTCGTCCCGAATCCGTTCCGGCGCGATCTTCTCCAAACCGGGAGCCAAGTCGTGCAGGGCTTCCCAAGTCGATTTCTCGATCTCAAATCCTGTCCGCACCGCGAAACGCACCGCCCGCAACAAGCGTAAGGCGTCCTCGCCAAAGCGCTCCCGGGGATCCCCCACGGCCCGAATCACCCCTTGGGCGAGATCCTCCCGACCACCCACATAATCAATGATTTCCCCACTGTCAGGATCTTCAAATAGGGCGTTGATCGTGAAGTCACGTCGCTGCGCGTCTTCCTCCGGCGAGGAAAAAGTCACCGACTCCGGACGCCGGCCATCGAGGTAAGCGCCGTCCGAACGGAAAGTCGCCACTTCCGTGACAAAATTCCGCGCCTTCACGATGATGACCCCGAAATGCGCTCCCACGGCATCGGAATGCGGAAAAAGCGCCTGCACCTCCTCCGGTCGGGCCGAAGTGGCCAAATCAAAATCCTTCGGCTCACGTCCCATCAGGGCGTCACGCACGCAGCCACCCGCGAAAAAGACCTGATGACCCGCCTCTTTCAAGACCCGGGCCACCCGCCGCGCCTCGTCTCGTGGAGCCAGACTCATGACGACAGATCCCCAGGCAGCAGGTTTTTGACATACTTGGCCAGCAGATCAGCCTCCAAATTCACCCGCGCGCCCACCGCCAATTCCGACAAATGCGTCGCGCTCATGGTGTGCGGCGTGATCCAAAAGGTCGCCTCCGCCGCCCCGAGTTCGGCAATCGTCAGCGAAATGCCATCGACGCACAGAGACCCCTGCGGAATGGTGAATTTCCGGACTTTTTCCGGCAAAGTCACAACGAAGCGGTGATCCTGCCCGACTTTCTCCAGCGCCCGCACTTCCCCCGTGTCATCGACATGGCCTTGCACAAAATGCCCCCCGAGCCGGTCGCCCACCGCAAGGGCGCGCTCGGCATTCACCAAGCCTCCCACCTGCAAATCACCCAGCGCCGTAAGGCTCAGCGTTTGGCTGAGGAGATCGAAAAAAACGGCCTCGTCACCAAACTCGGCCACCGTCAGACAGCAGCCATTGATCGCGACGGAATCGCCGGCCGCCAGCTCGCGGGCGAAGGGCAGAGCGAACCCCAGACGCGCTTGCTCGCCCTTCTTCTCAAAGGAAACAACACGCGCCGTGGTTTCGACCAGTCCGGTAAACATATGAGCAAATCAATGAGGCGCCACCACCTCGGCGGGAGCGGAGTGAGCGGGCTGCGGCTCGACGGGTGGCAGCGGATCTTCCGTCATCCCGGACGTTTTGAACAACATGAAGCAGAGCGCCATGATCACGGTTGGCACGATGGCCGCCATGACGAGCTTGCCGGGCGAGACCCCACCGTCGAAATAGCGACCGAGAATCGACTGACCTGCCGGGTTCGGGGCGTTGGCAATGACAGTCAAGCCGCCACCGGTCACCGCGCCGGCCACGACGGCATATTTGGCGGAAATCGACAGGCCCGGGGCCTGCGAAGCGAGGTAAGTGATCGCCGCGTTGTCATTAAAGGCCGTCAAGACCGTGGCCCCGATCATGAGAATCCAGGAATTGTCGATCGAGGTCAGTAAGACCGAAATCCACCAGCCCTGACAGCCGCCGTGAATCACGAGTCCGCCGAGGAAGAAACCGACCAGGATCGGCCCCTTCATATCGACCTCGTTCTGGTGATGGCCAGTCGCCTGCGAGAAGGCCAAGAGGAAGAGGAAGGCCGGGACGAACATCGCCGGGTAGTGGGCGAAATAAACGGTCCAGGCGAGGAAAATCAGGTGCATGACCGTGATCCAGACCGGAATCGGGTCTTCCCGCTCAATCCAACGAGGCACGAAGCCTTCGCTGCGATGGATCGGCTGGAGTTTCTTAAACTCGCCCTTGAAGTAGTAGAAGTAGAGGGCGTTGGCGATCGCGATGCCCACCGCCGCTTTCCAACCGAAATTCATGAACATGAAGCCCAGCCCGAAGTTCCATTTCGCCGCGATCATGAGCACCGGCGGAGCCGCGAAGTGCGTCAGTGTGCCGCCCACGGAGATGTTGACGAAAAGCAAGCCCAGCGTCGCATAAGCAAATTTCGGCGAGGGCTTGAGGTCGAAAAACTTCTTGGAAAGCAGCAAGGCGGCAATGGTCATGGCCGCCGGTTCCGTGATGAAGGAACCCAAAAGAGGCGTGATCGTCAGCGCCGACAACCACCAGGCGGCGGGCGTGCCTCCGAACATTTGCGCCACGGAATCCACCAGACGCTCGGCAAAACGCACCACCGGACGCGTCGCCGCCGTGGCCATGATGATGACCACGAACAAAGGCTCCGTAAAGTTCACATCATAAGCGATATACTCTTTAAACTCGGTCAGACCGGCCATGAAGCCCTCGCCCGGCTGAATCCCGAAAAACCAAATCACGGCTCCGGCCAGCGCGATGACCCAAATCCCGAAAATGGCCTCCACTTCCCCGAGGAAATGAAACAAGTTCGCCCGAAACGAGACATCATCCTTGGCCCCCTCATGCGGTTTCGCACAGCCCGTGCGTCCCTCACGCTCAATGCGTTCGCGGTGCGCCTTCTCCGCCCGGTGGGCGATCTCCGCGAAGTAACCCGCTAGAAAGGTATGAAAAATAGCGCAGAGGAAAATGATCGTTGCCACCAGGTTAAAGCCATTCTGCTGACCGGCCCGGTATTTCAGTTTGTCCCAAATCCCCCAGTCCGCATGCTGACTCTCCTCCGCAGCGTACTGAGCCAGGGGCGTCGGAAATTTCGCCATCTGGTCATCCAATAAACCGAACTCACCCTCGTGATATGCCGGTTCCGGACCGTGGCCGCCAGCCGCGAAGGCCGCCCCCGAAAAAGCCGTGAAAAACAAGAGACTGGTAATAAAAGCAATGACGATCTTCCGCATTTCGCGCGCATACTAAGCCCCCCTCCCCCCCCTGCAAGCAAAACCGCCCAAAACCGAATCCATTTCCAAATTTTTTCAAAATCACACTTGCCAGATCACTTGCACACGCTAGATTCCCTCCCGTTCCAGCCATCGGCAGGACAACGAGCCAGCTTAGCTTCAGTTGGTAGAGCTCCCGACTTGTAATCGGGCGGTCGTCGGTTCGAATCCGACAGCTGGCTCCATGATTTTCAACAGCCCCGATCCTTTATAGGACGGGGCTTTTTCGTGTTTTGGTGCATGTGAACGAAAATAAGAACTCGCGAACATTTTTCGGAATATTCTTGAGTATTTGATACCGATTTGCTACCGAAATCCATGGCCTCTGCGTTCCAACGGAAATACGGCAAATGGGCAACCAGGATAAAAATCTGGGATGCGAAGAAGGCGGCCTTTGCCTGGGCCACAAAAATCACGGATGCCAAAACACGGGAAGACGCTATAGCCATTGGCGAAGAATTAGAGCGCGCCTCTCGCTACGCAAAGGAAATCGAAGGTGAGATCATCCCACCTGATCGCTACAAGCACATGCTGGATGATGTCTTGCGCGCTGCTGGCGTCCAGATCATGGGAACGAAGAAATGGCCATTGATTACCGAGTTTGTAGCCGACTATTTCGATGGGCTTCATGACCGCGTAGCCTCCACTACGCTCTCGACTTACATCACGATGAGAAATCACATATTGGAATGGATCGCACGGCAAGGAGGCTCGGAGGCTCGCCTGGATTGGCTCACCCCCAAGATCGCGGAGTCATACTACCGCCATGCACTAGCGGGTATGACGATCAAAAGCGCCAACGAGCGTATCAAGCTAATTTCTAGAATCTACGACACGGCAGTCAAAATCCACGACTACCCCAAAAACCCCTTTGACGCATTGACCCTGCTCGACAAGCGGAAGAGCAAAGAGGAACTCAAGCGCATCCCCTTTTCCCTGGTTGAAATCAAAAAAATCCTGACTCATTTGAAGAGGAAAGGTGGAGAACGTGCTGAAGACTGGAGGCGGGCGGTGATGCTTGCAGCCACGAGTGGTTGCCGTCTTGAGGATGCGGTTTCGATGTCTTCAAATAATCTGGTCGATGGAATCTTGAGCTATGAGCAAATCAAGACCGGGAAATCAATCGCCTGCCCAATTGGACGCACTGATTGGGCAGAGTATCTGGGCGACCAGAAAGGCGATCTCTGCCCTTCATTACTGACTGAATTCAGACGACATGGCACGCGGCGAATGTCATCCGAGTTCACGGCCATAGTCTCTGCTGCAGGAGTCGACCAAGAATACCAGCAATTCAAAAGTGGTCGCAAGATCGCCCGTAAAACATTTCACAGTCTACGACACACGCTCAGAAGCGCCATTGTCTCATCGGGCGGCACAGACGCTCAAGCCGATTTGGTCTTAGGACACAGCGCGGGACAAGGCAAGGCCTACACGCACGCTGACTTGACCGCTCTCGGTGAAATCATTGGTCGAGCCCTCAAGGGGTTGTGACGCTATCGAAAGCCGACATGCATCCCCCGCTCTTCCATCCTCTTTAAGATCGCGGCGCATCCGAGTTGCTTATCGACCGCGGTCGATGAGTAGCGGCCATCGGCGACGTATTTCCCGCGCTGGTAATGGTTCGTTCCCGCCCAAAGGTAGGGCGATTCGATGGGCCGATACTTTCGATAGCCGAGGCCGTTGTAGGTCTCGATCTGGTCAAGGGCGCTCTCGACCGTTGACCAGTCTTTGCTTTCGAGGTCTTTGAGGAGGTAGAGGGCATCCTCCGCCGACTCTTCAAAGGTAAATGGCGGGTTGCCTCGTTTCGGCCTGCCCTTGGGAACCCAGCGCGTGCGACCAGTCAATGGAGACCCCTCATGAAGATGCTTGCGAAAGCTCCAGGTGCTTTCCCGACCGTGCAAGGTGAAGATGATTGGCGCCGGCACACCACCATCGCGCATCCGCTCGATCCCCTCGTAACGATCGCGATTGGCTTGGAAAAGAGCGATGGCCTTGTCGATGCGGAAAACCTCACTGGGGTTGATTTCGGCGGTATCCCACAGGCGCTCCAGCTTTGTGGGCGGTTTGTGTCGGGGAGCTGGCTCGGAAGGCCTCAGCCCCATGCCGAGGGCCGCGAGGGCGATGATGGAGAGGAGGATACGCATCAGACTTGGATGATAAGGAGAAGTCCTGCGGCGATGAGGCATCCGGCGACAAGGTAGGCGATAAACTCCAGCTTCGTCAGCAGCACGCGCTGGAAGGGGCTGAGAGTATTCCACTCCTCCTTGAGGCGCTTCCCGTCCACGTACGGGTCGGTGGTATCCCGATTGAACACGTTGCGCAGGAGCAAGGCCCCAGCGGCGGAGGTCAAGAGGAAGATCGGGATGAGCAAAGCACCCCGCACGGTGACGCCGAGCACGCCAGAGACGTAGGCGATGATGAGCACGGCGAGGACGGCGAGGAGCATCCAGTAGCGTTTGAGGTAGTCGATGATGGCTGGTAGTTTCATGGGTTCGTTTTTTTGGGGTGAGAGAATTGGGTATTTGCACGTTCAAGACGCTTCCCGAGGATTTGGACATACTCGCTCATCACCCGTTGCTGGGAATAGAGGAGGTCTTTATCGGCGCGCTCCAGCTTCGGAAACGCATCACCCGCCATAAAAGCGTTGAGCTTGTTGAGGCGGCCTGCGGTTTCTTGCGTCTCTTCAAGGAGACGTTGTTTTTGCTCTTCGGTCATGATCGTGTGTGTTTCTTGGGGTTCTGTTCTTCGATTTGGCGGGTGAGGATTTGGTTGTTGAGCTTTTCGTTTTTGATTTTCGAGCGAAGCCAGACAATGGAGAGAGACGCCACGGCCAGGTTGACAGCAGAGAGGAGGAGCTTTGACCCCAGCTCGACATTGCTCCAAACCGTCAGCGTGCCGAAGAAGGGCGCGAGGTTGAGAATCAGGGCTTTGAGAAAGTCCGTGGCTTGAATGAAGTGATGATTCGGCATGGTCAGATGATGTTGATTTTCGCGAGAACGACGAGGGCGATACCTCCCGCAAGCCCCAAGCCCGCCGCCCACCAAAAAGCCGTGCGCCAGCGGTCTCGCTTACCCGTCATGGTTTCAGCCTCAGCTTTCGCGGTGGCTGTTTCCTTCCGGCTCTCGGAGAGAGCGGCAATGGCTTCGTGCGCGTCGGCTTCTTGCTGCTTCACGATCGCTTCATATTTGGCCAGCTCCACCTTGTGAGTGGTCAGGCTCTTGTTGAGGTCGTGAATCGT
>JBNNED010000321.1:0-3008 GCA_050285825.1 Verrucomicrobiales bacterium
GCACGCCACGGGCCTTCAGTCGCCGATAAAGCTCCCGCGCGCTGATCGGCAAGCCCTCAAACCACATCCACAAAAACAAGGCTCCCTCACTGCGATGGACGAAATACGGCAGCTCGTCCTCGAAAAACTCCGCGACCCAGCCGAGAGCCTGGCGGGATTTCTCTTCGTAAAAGGGTCTGACGAGCTGCCGACTCAGGCGCAGCACCTCCCCGCTCTCGATCAAAGGTCGCATCAAAGCCTGCCCGACATTGCCATTCGCCAATCCCGCGATCGAAGTCATCGATGAGAGCATGGTCACCACTTCCGGTCGCGCCACCACGATCCCCGTGCGAGTTCCCGGCAGACCGATCTTCGACAAGGACAAAGTCAGGATAATCCCCTCGTCCCAAACGGGTTGGACTTCCGAAAAAATGACGTTCGGAAAAGGCGCACCGTAGGCATTATCGATGATGAGCGGGATTCCCTGCGCCCGGGCGATCGCGCGCAAGCGCTCGACTTCCTCGTCAGTCAAGACATTGCCGGAAGGGTTCGTCGGACGCGAAAAACAGATCGCCCCCAGCCCTCCCGCCGCCGCGCGCGCTTCGACCCGCTCGAAATCCACCCGATATTTAAACTCGTGCGCGCCCGTCTTCTCGATCACCGCCGGAATGGCCTCGAAAAGCTCATCTCCCACCGACTGATTGGCGTATCCAATATACTCCGGCGCGAGCGGCAACAGGATTTTCTTCCTCCGGCCATCGGCAAAACGTCCCGCGAGCGCATTGAGCAAAAAGAAAAAGGCCGTTTGCCCTCCGGAAGTCACGCCCACGTTCTCCGCTCCCAAATCCCAGCCAAATTCCCGTCGCAGAAGAGCCGCGACAGCTTCGCGAAAAGCCAGGGAACCCGCCGGCGGCTCGTAATTTCCCATCACCCGCTCATACTCATCCCCATTCGCCAGTAACTGCGCCATCCGCTCCCGCCACAAGGCATCCATCTCCGGAATGTGAGCAGGTTGACCGCCCCCCAACATCATCACCCCTTCCCCTCCGGAAGCCAGAGCGGCGCCGAGATCATCCATGAGATCCCCGATGCCACTCCCCGCGCCGAGTTGGCGACCGAATTCCGAAAGCTCCCAATCCATGGCCTCATCATGCCTGAATCCGCCCCGCAACCAAGCCGGATTTCACTTCGCCTCGTAATCTCTCGGCAGCACAAAGCGCCAGCCCTTCTCCTTCAAAAAATCGAGAATTTTCCCGTAGTCCTCGAAGCCCTGTTCGCTGAAACCGAGCGGATGGAATTGCAGAGCGGCGACGTCGAGCCCGTCCCCTTTTCTCTTCTCGTAATCCACTTTGAACTTGGCGAAATTCGGCTTCCCGACCCCGTCATTCTCCCCGCGCAAGGTCATGGGCAGAAACACCTTACCCTCCATTTTCTTCAAGACCGGATGACCCGGATAGCAAAAAATAAACTTCAGCTCCGGCATGGCATTCAGCACCTTCGCCGTGTCGTCGTCCATGGCATTGAAGGGACTCCCGAAGGTCACAAAGCCCTTCTCCAGCACCTTGTCACCCGCCGCTTGCGTCTTCCGCATGTGATCGTTCTGGTGATCGAATCCCGATCCCCCGAACTCCGAAACTTCCTTCTCCCCTTCCTTCCAGCGCCGGTGATCCCAGCCGTGATGCCACAGCTCGACCCCCTCGTTCGCCTCCAAAGCCCGCAGCCAGGTCACATCCGACTCCTTGGGCTCGCCCAAAAATTTTGCAATCACTCCCAACGAGACGGGAACGTCTTTTTTCAGCGACATTTCGACAAAGCGGTCCCACTTCGCGTGTTTCCCCCAGACGTCATCCGCCTTGATGATCGCCACTTTCTCTCCCGCGCCCGCCACTCCGCAAAGGGCCACCGCCCAGACCATCGCTTTTCGTAAGATCAATTTCATCCCCCGCATCCAAACAAATCCCCCGCCCCTTGGCCACCTCAATCACGTTCTCGATCACGGAAGTAGCAAGTAGGACTTTGAGCCGTGCCGTGCAAAGGCCCTCAAATGCCCCACCTGATTTAAAAACAAGTCCGTTTCGCCAAAAAAGAAAGTGCGCAATTCCTCCCGCTCACTCACTCACAAACTCGATCTCGCCCCAGAGCAGAGGCACGAGCTTCGCCTCTTCCGGCACGTCCGCCGTGATCGCCGTTGCTTTGTTACTCCAGTAAACCCGCGCCGTCGTCTCCCGTCCGTTCCCGCGCAAAACCCCGACATCGCCGCGCAGGCTCGTCCCCGCCGTGCCGGAAATCCCGAGAAGTTTCAGAGGAACGGAAATTTCGTAATTCCCGCCCGCCTGCCCAAATTCCAGCTCCTCCGTGACCTCGCGCACTTCGTCGAAGGTGATCGTCCGCCAGGGCGAGGAAAATGGCACTTTCGCCTCCTCCGCCGTCCCGGAAACGACCGCCCGGTAAAGCATCGCCCGGGCTTTTCCCTCTTTCAAAGTGACCAACAAGCGTAGATCACCCGCGACCGGCTCGCGTCGCCCCTCCCGCTTCTCCGGTCCCAGCATGAGATCAAGCGCCCCGCCCGTCTTGAAGGGTGCCAGCGGCATCTCCCCGCTGTTTTTCAGCAAGTTCTCATCCGCCGTGCGCCAGGCCGCGAACAACCGCCCCTCCGCCACCGCCAGCGCGGCACTGACGTCGTAGGGCTTGGAATCCGCGTTGAAATAAGCCTTCACCCCGCTCTTGTCGATGTCGACCCACTTCGCCCCCGCCCAATCTCCCAGCTCGCCATCGACGACCGGTTTCTCCTCCCGCACCCGCGCCTGCAGCACCCCGCTGTCCTCGTGCTCTTGACGGAGCGCCTCGACTTCGACCTGCCATTCGTGGCATTTTTTCAAGAGCTCTTCCGTGACCTCGACCTCGCCGCCCTCGACCCGACGCAAGCTCGCCAAGCCCTCGACCCGCAGGATCGCACTGCGCGCGCCATCGACGAGATAGAGCTTCCCGCCGGAGCTATGCGACAGTGTCGGCCAGAAATTTTCCTCGCC
>JBNNED010000322.1:0-2910 GCA_050285825.1 Verrucomicrobiales bacterium
CGGCTACCAGCCGCTTTCGGTGCCCGATTATTTGGCCCGGCGACCGGAAAGCGAGATGGATTTTCGCGTCTACCTCAGAGCGGACAATTTCTACTCCCACGAGTTTGCCGACCAGGAACGTTACCAGTCATACAAGCTGACTTTCCGTGACACCGACGACTATCTCTTCGCCTACGCCGAAAAAGGCTCACCCATCGAGCTCGGTTTGGCGAAAACCCTGCAAGAATCGCGAGAGGGCCAGGCCGTGCCGGTCTTGCTCGGCTTGCGCTTTCTTCCCGGCGGGAAGTCGGAACGCTCGGTCCTGATTTCCTCCTTCCACAGCCCGCGCTGGGCCTACGTCGATGATCAAAAAGAGGAAGGAGGCGCGGAATGAAACCCGGCGGCACCGAGGGAGGCGATGTCCTGGCGATGGCGGGCCTGGGCTGTCTCCTGCTCGCTCTCGGCGGGTATTTGTTCTTCGATTCCGTGCGCGTCAGCTCGGCGGATGCCGGCTGGATTTCCGGTGCTTTTCGTGGTGGTGGAGCGGGCGGCTTCCGTGACACCGCCTCGATGGGTCTCGTCTTCGTGCCCTTTCTCCTCGGGGTCGGCGTGCTCTTTTTTGACGCCCGGTAAAAGTGGGCCTGGCTTCTCGCCGCGCTCGGTCTGGCCATCCTCGGAATCGAAATTCTCAGTCGCGTCCGTTTCGTGATGTCGATGAAAACCACGCACCTGCTCCTCGTTCTCGGCATGGCGGCGGCGGGGGCCGGACTCCTCGCCCGCGCTTATCTTCTCGACCGCTCCACGCAGCGTCGAGGCGACTCCGACGGGCGTGATTGAGTCTTGCCAAGCGTCCCCCGCAGGCTAACGTTCCGCCCATGAATCCGACAACGCGCGCTTTCTTCACCGGCCTGCTCTGGAGTGCCCTCACGATCTGGGCCACCGCAGCGGAAGCCCCCAAGCTGACGTCTTTTCTCAAGCCTGGCACCGACGTGAAGGGCGCCGTCATCCTCGTCGAACCGCCCAAGGAGATTCAAAATTACCTCAAAAAAGTGCGCGACGCCTCGCGCGAAGACCCCGAGTGGTTCGCCGAGTATTCCAAAACGGCCCAATCCGGCGTGCCGCTGCCTTTTCACGAAAAATTGGGCCTCAGCAAAGAAGAATACGAGGCCTACCTCAAGCTCTGGGGCGAGCGCGAAGTCGTTGAAGTGCAAGCCGTTGGCATCCGCCTCGAAGAAAAAGGCGCGCATTGGTCGATCCGCGCTTCGGGAGCCGCGTGGCCGATTTCCCTGCTGAAATACGACCCCGCCAAGGACCAATTCCAGTCCACCAACGGCGTTTTGGAAAAAATCGATGATGTCGATGCGCCCGCCGAAAGCATCCTGCGGGCCTGGAAAGGTCACGAGTGGCGCCTGACCGTCGAAGGCAGCCTGAGCACGATGAAGGAAAATTTCGCCATTGGAGCCTCGGCCGACGGCAAGCACGGCTTTCTCATCTACCGCTTGCAGGAAGTGAGCTCGACCGGACGGCAGCTTGACGACAAGAGCATTGTCATCCGTTACCCCTTGACGAAGTAGGAACGAGCGCAAATGACCAGGCAGGCGGCCGTCGGGACGAAGAAAGCGAAAAAACGTTTTCTGAAGTGGCTGCCGCTCTTCATTTTGCTTCTTCCCGTGCTGTTGTGGACGGCGGGATCGCTCTTTTTTGGCAGCGCGGTGGGGAGGGGCCTTGTCGCGGCCCGCTGTCAGGCGAAACTCGGCCTGCCCTGTCGCATTGATCGTCTCACCTGGCTCCCCTGGGAAAATCCCCGTCTGCAGGGCTTGGAAATTCTCGCACCCGGGGGCGGAAATGCCGCTCAGCCCCTGCTGAAGCTCGACCGGGTGGAAGTCGTTCCCCGCTGGGACTCGCTTTGGCGAAAGAAGCTCGATTTCAGCGACTTGGAACTTTCGGGAGTTTATCTCAATCTCTCTCTGGAGACCCTGCAGGCGCTGAGCGCCCAAAGGCTCCAGCCACCGCCCGCCCCCGCTGTGCCGGAAACGAAGGAGGCCCCGCCCGCGCCCGAGCCAAATGAGGAGACGGTAGCTCCCCAAAAAAAGCCGGCGCATCGTCCGCCACCTCAAAAATCGCCTCCGCAGCCTGCTCCCGCTTCCCAAAAAGCGGAAAAACCCCTCGTCACCCACCGGATTCACCTGAAAGACCTCAACGTCCGTCTTTTTTCCGAAAAATCTCCCGCCGGCGAGTCACTCCTCCTCCTGCAAGGTCTCTCCGGCGAGATTCCCCTGGGAGGCGACGAAACGAGCGCCCTGGCCATCGACTCCCTGCAAATCATGGGTCACGAGATCACGGACTTGCGGGAAATTCCCCTGCACTGCGTCGGGCGCGGTGTGGGCAGTCGCTTCCCGCTCCGCATTATCGGGGTGGAAACGCAGTGCCAACTCGCCCTGCAACTCTCCGCGCTCCTGCCGGTCGAACTCTCTCTCGTCTGTCCACCTCAGGAACTCGCCTTCAAGGATTTGCCGAAAGGTCTTCCGCCACTTGCGATTTCTAAATTCGAACAACAGCACGTTTTCCGAGGGCTGCTCACGCGCCCGACCTCCTGGCAGGGAACCAGCATGGGGGCTTATGCCGATGTGCATTTTGACGATCCTGAAGATGGCAGCGACGTTGCTTTTCTCCACGGTCGGCACCTCGCCGTGCTCCGGGGGGGGTCTCTTCAGCTGTCTGATTTCCGTTTGATTGGCGAGGAAGATTCCGTCTTGGGCAATGCCCTGTTGAGCTCCGCTGGTCGCCTCGATGCCGTCCTGCGGCTCGTGAGCACGCCCGAGCGCGCCCGCGCCCACCACCACCGTGTGAAGGGAATGGCCCGCCTGCGGCAAAAAGATTTTCAACTCACTTTCGAGCCGCTGGGCGTTCCCGAGCGATACTATCACGACC
>JBNNED010000323.1:0-4324 GCA_050285825.1 Verrucomicrobiales bacterium
CGTCGTCGGCATCACCGGAGCCTTCACCGGAGCCGTTCTCGCCGCCCAGGCCCTCTTCCAGTTCAAGCTCTTCAAGCTCGAAACAGCCGCAGGCGGGCTCGTCTCCGTCGCCATGCTCCGCGAGCTCGGCCCCACCATCACCGGCCTCATGCTCGCCGGTCGCGTCGGCTCCGCCATGGCTGCCGAAATCGGCACGATGAAAGTCACCGAACAAATCGACGCCCTCCGCTCCATGGCCGTCCACCCCATCGACTACCTCGTCACCCCGCGCGTCCTCGCCATGCTCACCTCCGTGCCCTTCCTCATCGCGGAAGCCTCCACCCTCGGCATCGCCGCCTCCTACATCGTCGGCATCTTCGTCTTCGGCGTCGAACCCGCCTACTGGGTTCACTTCATGGAAAAATACACCGAAATCACCGACGTCCTCATCGCCGTCATCAAAGGCCTCGTCTTCGGTTTCCTCACCGTCATCATCTCCTGCCACCAGGGTCTGAAAGCCTCCAACGGCGCGGTCGGCGTCGGACGCGGCACCACCGATGCCATGGTCTTCTCCTCGCTGGCCATCCTCGTCGCCAACTTCATCCTCACCCTCCTCATGCAACTCATCTTTCCCGCCTCTCTGACGGGGAAATGAGCGTCATAAATTACCGACTCTCGCGCAGCGCCTCGAGTTTTTTCTCCAGCGCCTCGCTCTCCTTGATCAACTTCTGACCGGCCGGGCTTTTCGCCAGAGCGGCCCGCTCCATCTCATCCAGCCGCGCCCTTTTCTGATCAAGATTCGCCTTCTCGTCCTTAAAATCCTCCATCATCGCCGTCTTCCGGTAAATCTCGGAACGGGTGGCGATGAACTCGCTCATCGCCTTCTTGTAGCCCGCGTCATCACCGGCCACCTTCGCCTTGACCGACTTACTCTGCAGCTCATCACTCTTTTCAAAAAGCGGCTTCAAGTCCGGATGACTCCGCTGCGCCTTCGACAGCTCCTGCGCCGCCTGGAAAACTTCCTGGCTCAACTCCTCATACTCCGCACTCGCCAACTCCTCCTCCCGAAAGATCTTCGACATCTCCCTCTCCAACTTCATCTTCGCCCGACCCAACTCCCGGATCTGAGACCGCACATCATCCGCCGACAGCGAAGCGACGAAACCACTTAACACGCACAGCACCAAAGCTATAGTCTTCATGAACCACAGCATGCAAAATCACCCGCAGCTCTGCCAAGCGCTAAATTCCCCTTCCTCTTCCGTCAGCCAGCGATAAACTCCCCCCATGCAGGAGCTCTACGAACTCGCCCCCCTCGGCCACCTCCGCAGCCCCTACCACGAAAAATTCGGCATCCCGCGCCAGAGCGGGCTCGCCCCCGCCGCCACCGCCACCCTGACGCTGCGACCCGATCTCGGCCCCGACTCCGTGCGGGATCTCGCCACCTTCTCCCACCTCTGGCTCACCTTCATCTTCCACCAAGTCGCCGAACAGGACACCCGCCTCCTCGTCCGCCCGCCCCGCCTCGGCGGCAACGAAAAAACCGGCGTCTTCGCCACCCGCTCCCCCTTCCGCCCGAACCGACTCGGCCTCTCTCTCGTCGAGCTCCTCGCCATCGACACCGCCAGCGGCCGCGTCACCCTCACCCTCGGTGGCATCGACCTCCTCGACGGCACTCCCGTCCTCGACCTCAAGCCCTACCTCCCCTTCGCCGAAGCCCTCCCGCACGCCCGCGCCGGCTTCGCCACCGAAAGTCCCCCCGCGAAGGCTCTCGTCATCGCCTCCGACTGCCAGGCCGCCTTCGACGCCCTCCCCGCCCCCCTCCGCGCGCTCATCAGCCAAACCCTCGCCCTCGATCCCCGCCCCGCCTATCACCGCGATCCCGTCCGCTCCTACACCTGCGCCCTCGCCGGCCACCAAATCACCTTCCGCGCCGACGAGCAGCACGTCACCCTCAGCGCCATCGAGAAGGACATTGCCCAAGCCCCTGAAAAAGCGTAAACTACGGCAGAAAATCCGCCATGTCCCCGGTCGCCATCCACCCCCGCCGCACCTTCGTCCGCCAACACTCGGTCTTCCTCCCCAACCGCGTCGGCGCCTTCTCCTCCCTCGTCTCCCTGCTCAGCCAGGGCAACATCAACCTCATCGGCCTCAGCGTGCAGGACTCCCGCGATGCCACCGTCGCCCGCCTCGTCCTTGATGATCCCGACCGCGCCGAAGAAATCTTCCTCGAACGCGGCATCCCCTACACCACCTGCGAGCTCGTCGTGGCCAAAATCAAAGATTGCCAGGAAGGCCTCCGCACCTGCCTCGCCACCCTCCTCAAAGCCGAAACGAACATCGATTTCACCTACGCCCTCCTCACCCAGCACGAAGGCTGCTCCCTCCTCGCCATGCACCTTGAAGACGCCTTCTTCGGCGCCGAAGTCCTCCACCGCGCCGGCATCACCCTCTGCTACGAAGAAGACCTCCTCCGCTAAAAAAATTTCCGCAAAGCCAAGCAGAGCTTGGCGCTCCATCTTCCCCCTCCCTACTTTCTACTTCCTACTCAACAATGAGCCTGCAAATCTCCACTCCGGCCCTTCTCTTCCCTGCCATCAGCCTCCTCTTCCTCTCCTTCACCAACCGCTTCCTCCACCTCTCCGCTCTCGTCCGCCAGCTCTACCGCGACTGGCTCCAGGAAAAAGACGAACTCCTCCTCGCCCAGATCAGCAACCTCCGCCGCCGCCTCGTCCTCATCCGCTGGATGCAGGTCCTCGGAGCCGTCAGCCTCTTCTTCTGCGTCGTCTCCATGCTCAGCATCGCCTTCTCCCACGAATCCACCGGCCTCATCACCTTCATCACGGCCCTCATCCTCATGGGCTGCTCGCTGGCCTGCCTCAGTGTGGAAGTCTGGATCTCCGGCGGGGCCCTGCGCATCATGCTCCACAGCCTCGAAGACCGCTGCGCCGACCGCCAAGCCGAGTCCTGAGTTTCCTCAAGCTCCCAGGACCGCCAGATCACCCTGGATGGCGCGCCGGTGATAGAGAAACTCGAAGAGATTCCCCTCATGCGGCTGCTCCCACTGCACCCGGTTCGTCGGAAAAACCCCCACGTTCAGGCGCTCGATGAGCGGTGAATTCATCAAATCCCGCGCCCAGCCCGCTTCCCGCTTCGTAAAGGCCGACACCACAAGCGTCTCCCCGATGCGCTCCAGCATCTCGCCCTGCGGCACCTCCGTCACACTCGCGAAAGGAAACATATACTCCGTGTTGGCCAGCGGATGGTCCGGATCCTCACACCAAATCAAGGTCGGCCGCAGAAAAGTCTGCCCGAACTTCTCCACCAATCGCCCCTCCGGATAATGCGCCGCCGTCAAATCCTCGGCGCCCGGCTGCTTGAGCGCCTCGTCGATGGCCTCGCTCACGGCCTTCGCGAAATCCGGCTTGGCAAAGCCGCACACCACGGCCTCCGGATCCTCCCGTTCGCGCGGCGCGATGGCCGCCAAGCGCTCCGCCAACGCCTCCGCCAACGCCCGCCCGTTGCGCGGGATGAGCACGCCCGAGGCATTGATGCAACTGCGCCCGCCATTGGCCGCCACCGACTCCACAATGAGGTCCAGCGAGTCCTCCCAGTCATTCGCCAAGTCGTTGCCGATGAGCACCTTGCTCCGACCCGAACCATGCACCTGGATGCCCTCGAACTTGGCATATTTCTTCACCGTGGCATCGCTGCCAAAAGCAATCCCGCGCCCGCACTCGAACAAAATGGTATCGCCCCCCTCATGCGTCGTCGGATAAAAACCGAAGGCCTCCTTCGGAAAACCCGCCGCGATCAAAGCCTGGATGATGCGGTAAGGCGTCAGCGGATCTTCCCGACCCGGTTTCAGCACCACCGGCATCTTCATCACCGGAGCCGGCAGCCAAAGCGAGTTCACCCCTGGCGAGTTACTCGGCAGCACCACCCCCAGCGCTTCGGTCACCGGGAAGAAATTCAACTCGATCTCCCTCTGGCTCACGAAGCCCTCATCAAAAATCCGTAAATCCAAACCCCGCGTCAGCCCCGAGAGCACCTGACGGATATTCGCCATCGCCTCGTAAACTTTTCCCATATTTCGTCGGCACAGGGAATGCGGCAAACCGGTCTGCAGCGACAAGGCCCGCACGTAATCTTCCGGCCCCTGACTCCCCCCACCCGCCGGTAGCTCCTCGTGTAAAAAGAGCGCCGCCGCGTTCTCACAAAAACCCGCCAATTCCTCGCAACTAAACGCCTGCAGGGCCTTGCGCGACTGCCCGATGCTCCGCAAGTCACGCCGGATCAAGCCCGCATTGGCCTGATGAACCCGCAGCCCGTCCAGCTCGACCAC
>JBNNED010000324.1:0-4154 GCA_050285825.1 Verrucomicrobiales bacterium
TGCTATTTTTACGGGACGAAGGGCATTCTCCATCTCGGTTGGACCGACGGCTGGACCTTTTACCCGCAAAACAAGGGCGGGAGCAAAATTCACGTCAAACCGACCCTCCACGAGCCGGATGCACAGAATATCCGTGAGCTCTGGGCGGATTTTCTGGATGCCATCGAGACGGGCCGACGTCCGGTCTGTGATATCGAGATCGCGCACCGCTCGACGAATATGAGCTTGCTCGCGATGATGTCGTATAAGCTCGGTCGCAGCATCGCGTGGGACGGTGAGAAAGAGGAATGCCCGGGCGATGCCGAGGCCAACGCGCTGCTGGGGCGGGAGTATCGGGGCGACTGGGGGGCGATGTTGGGCTGAGCGATGGCGGGCGAGGAGAAGTCAGTGCGCGAGTTCGCCGAGCGGGTCTTGTGGGCGGAGACGCTGGCGGAAAAAATCGCGCCCGCCCCACGGGAACTCGTCGTCGGGCCACCGGAGCGGGGCAGTTTTCGCGCACCGGATCTTCCGGGGCGACCGAGCGAGTTGAGGCCGGGCGGGGATGGTCGGCGCGCGCGCTTTCCGGGTCGGGTCGAGACGGAGGAAGAACGGGCGCGCCTGCTCCATTTTTTCGCCAATCACGAGTTGCTGGCGGTGGAGTTGATGGCTCTGGCTTTGTTGAAATTTCCTGATGCGCCGACGGCTTTCCGGCGTGGCGTCTTGCGGACCTTACGGGAGGAACAGGAGCACACGCGCTGGTATGTGGAGCGGATGGCGGCTTGCGGAGTGACTTTTGGCGATTATCCGGTGAGCGGGATGATCTGGAATCACATCGCGGAGATGGAGAGTCCGCTCGATTACGTCAGCCGGCTCTCGCTCACCTTCGAGCAGGCCAACCTCGATTACGCGCGGCATTATGCGGGCGTTTTGGCGGAAGCGGGCGATGCCGAAAGCGCAGCCATTCTCGGGCGCATTTACCATGATGAAATCGCACATGTCGGCTACGGGCTCAAGTGGTTGCGGCGCTGGAAGCAGGAGAAGGAAAGCGATTGGGACGCCTGGCACCGGCGCTTGCACTTGCCGCTCGGGCCGATCCGCGCGAAGGGCAGCGTGCCATTTAACGAAGAAGGGCGGCGGAAGGCGGGGCTGGATCCCGAGTTCATTCGGAATTTGAAATGCTACGAGGCGACGCGGGGTCGCACGCCGGATCTCTGGTGGTTTAACCTGACGGCGGAGGACGAGTGGGCTTGCGAGCGCCGGGGAGAGTCGTGGTCGGGCGGAGCGCGGGTGACGGCCTTGGCGGGCGATTTGGAATTGGCTTTTGGTGCGGTGACGGCGGCGCGGGAAGATGTCTTGTTGTTGCGACGCCCGCCCGGGCTGGAGTTGCGGGAGAAGTGGGCGGCCTGGGGCTTGGTTTTACCGGAATGTCGGGAATGGCAGGGGCGGGGCGAGCTGCCGGAGGCTCTGCGGAAGCGGAAAATGGGGCGCTTGCGTCCGTGGGCGGAGGGGCCGGGGCTGGCGGAGTGGGCGACGCGGCACGAGGTGGGCTACGCGGGTGGCCGGGGAGACGTCCTCGGGAAGGAATTGGCGCATCGCTTGCGCGGAGATTTGGCGGAGCTCGGTGGGGTGCGTGGGGATCTGGTTCATTCTGTCGAGGAAGCGCGGGAGGCGGTGGTGAGGTGCTTGGCAGAGGGCTTTTCGCAGGTGCTTTTGAAGGAGGTCTGGGGCGCGGCGGGTCGTGGTTGCCATCTCGTTTCCCAAGCACCGGAGGAGAAGCTGCTGACGCGCCTGCTGGCTCGCGCACCGCTGTTGGTCGAACCCTGGCTGGAGAAAGTCTTGGAGTTTTCTTTTTTGGGTGAACGGGATGGCCAAAAAGGCGCGCGTCTCTTGTCGCTGAGCCGACAGGAAACCGATGCGCAGGGGCGCTGGCTCGGGAGCGTGTCGACGGCGAAAGTGGCGCGGGGCTTGCCCCGGGAGTTGGCGGAGCCGCTCATGGGGCGGGTGTTGCCGACTTTTGAAAAAGAAGTTCTCCCGCTTCTGGAAACGCGCCTGGCGGAGCTGGCTTACGAAGGCCCCTGGGCCGTGGATTCCTTTTTTTATCGGCAGGCCGACGGCGAGCTGGCCTGGCAACCGGTCGTCGAGCTCAACGGTCGCTGGTCGATGGGGCGCCTGGCGCACGAATGGCGGCTGAAGCTCTGCCCGGACGCCACGCTCATGCTGGGGACGACCAAACTGAAGGACCTGCCCGATTTGCCGCCTCCCGTCATGTCCAAGGGTCGGCTGCGATCAGGCGCGCTCATCCTCGCTGACGAAAAAACAGCCCTCGCCCGCGTGCCTTACCTGCGGGTCATTTCCTAGAACGACCGGATTCAGGGTGCCGGAGAATGGTGGCGTTCGGTAAAGAGGCTCTTCACAGGTCTTGCTCGATGCCTTTGAGTTCGAGGAAGTGGTTGTTCCACTCTTCGAGTTGGGGTTTGAGGGCGAGTTTTTGTTGGGCGACGTGCCGGCGGATGTTCTCGAAGAGGCGGCTGTATTCGATGAAGAAGTCGCGCACGCCATCGCGGTAGTCGTTGGCGAGGGCGTCGGTGAATTCTTTGCGGCTTTGTTCGATTTTCTCGCTGTAGAAGCCGTTGATTTCCTGTCCAGAGCGGTGGGAGTGGATGGCGGCGAGGATGAGGAAGGCAAGGGCGAGGCCCAGGGCGGCGAAGGGCCAGATGAAGAGTTGCATGGCGCCGAAGAGGCCGGCGGCGATGATGCAGATGAGGGAGGCGGAGACGAGGCGGCGGGTGGTGATGCGACGGGATTCGAGGTGGAGGTCGAGGAGGCCGCGGATTTTCAGTTTGACGATCGCTTCGCGTGCGGCGCGCCCCATGCGCTGGACGAAGCGGTCGCGGGTGTCGGCGAGGGCGGCGGTTTCCTGGTCGAAGTCCGGCGGGGTGATCGAGAGTCGCTCCCGGATGCGCGGGGCCACGCTTTGCCAGTGCTGGCGGCATTGGGCGACGAGTTCGTCGGCATCGTGCGCGGCGCGGGATTCGACGGCTTCCTTGTTGGCTTCGATGAGGGATTGTTCGATTTGGGCGGGGAGGTTTTCGCGGCGGAAGAGGGAGAGGATGCTTTGGAGGGGGGCGACGCGTCGGGCCAGCTCGCGCGTTTTGGCGTGGCAGGTGTCGGTGAAAACGTCTTCGAGGCCGGAAAATTTCCGGGAGAAGAGGCTGGCGCGGGCGTCGCGGGTCTGGTGGACCTCGCTTTCGAGCTCCCGCAGGAAGGCCATGTTGCGTTCGAGATGGACGGCTTCCTCTTCGATCCGCTTTTCGATGTTGCGCAGGGTGAGGCGGGCGGAGTCGTGGACTTCGCGCAGGACGCGCTGGCGAACGGGATTGGAAGTGACGTGGCGGGAGAGGTAGAGGCCGAGTTCGTGGTAGCCGCTGGCTTGCCAGAGTTTTTGGCCGAAGGGCTGTTGTTGGCGGGCTTCGACGGCCCACTTGGCGGAGACGGGAAAGATGGGTGGTCGGATGCCGATTTTTTTCTCGGCGAGGGTCGCCATGTGATTGAGGACGACGGGGATGTCCTTCTCGCTCCGCTGGTCGGTTTGCTGGAGGATGAGGATGAGGTTTTGGTGGAGGGAGGGATCGAGCTCGCAGATGAAGTTCCACGTCGCCGCGCCCCAGGGGTTGTTGATGGGAAAGACGAAGAGGAGGAGGTCGGCGACGGGGAGAAAGCGCTTGGTGATGGCTTCGTGACCGCGTTTGACGGAGTTCGTCCCCGGGGTGTCGACGATGTTGTAGTCTTTGAGGAAGTCGATGCGGCGGTAGCGCTCCTGGAGGGTGGGGGTGACGTCGCTGTTTTCGTCCTGCTCGCCCCAGCGGTACCAGTGGACGCGGTCGGTCTCGGGCAGGACGTTCGCTTTGCAGAGGTCCTGCCCGAAAAGGCCGTTGAGAAAGGTCGATTTACCGGCGTTGACCTCACCGCAGACGACGAAGAGGAGGGGGGAATGGAGTTTGCGCAGGTAGTCCTGCTCTTCGACGAGCTGACTGATGTCGGTGTCGTTTCGTTCGCCCAGCCGGCGGATGTCGGCGACGACTTTGCCGAGGCGCTGGCGGGTTTCGAGGTATCGGGCTCCGAACATGTCGAGGGGGAGACGGCGGGGACGGGGCGGCTCAGGCAGAGCCTTTCAT
>JBNNED010000325.1:0-3901 GCA_050285825.1 Verrucomicrobiales bacterium
GTTGAGGATGAGGTATTCCGAGTGTTTGTGGTGGTTGCGTGGCGAGATGAAGCCGCCGACTTCGTGGAGGTAGGCGGCGGTCTGGAGGAGGAGGGCGTCGTGCTCGCTGAGCTGGTGGAGGTCGGCGAGTTCGTCGAAGAGCCGTTGGCAGAGAAAGGCGACGTGGCGGGCGTGGCGCGGGTTGACCTGGTAGCGGCGCCCGAGGACTTTGGCGTGGCGCAGGACCTGGTCGCCAATCTGGGTGGTGAGGGTGTCGGAAGCGGCGAGGTCCATGAGGAGGCCGCGTTCGTAATCGCTGTCCGGGATTTCGATGGAGGGAAGGTTGAACTGCTGGGCGATGGTGTGGTTGATCTCAAGGGCAGGGAGGAGAGCCTCGGCGGTGTGGTAGTCGAGCTGGTAACGGCTGACGAGCTCTTCGTCGCTCAGCAATGAGGCGTTGTCGATGAATTGGCGCAGCTGCGGAAGCGGGCTTTTCGATTGCCCCGCGAGGGTGAGGTGGCGGGCGAGGTGTTGGATTTCGTAGCCGATGGCGACGATGTTCTCGATCTGGTCGTCGGCGAAATCGAAGATCATCTGACCGATCTGGCCGCTGATGTGATCGCGGATGAGCCGGAGTTGGCCGGGACCGGCAAGCCGCGAGGGGTCGATGGCTTCATTCGTGCGGTGCGCGCCGAGGCGGTAGGAGGTGTAGCGGACGATGCGGCCTTTTTTGAAGAGGATGACGCGGGTGTTGCCGGGGCCGACGTGGAGGACGAGGGTGGTTTTTTTAGAAAGCGAGGGCGTGTCCTGGAGGCGGCGACGGGTTTTCAGGTAGATCAGGCAGGTCATTTCACCGTCGTCGAGAAGCTCGGAATGGAGGCCGGTGGAGACGCTGATGCGGTTGAGAAGGGCGTCATGGTTCCGCGCTTCGGCGATGATGTTGGAGAGGGCGAGTCGCTGGAGGTCGGCGGGTCCGAGCCCGTAGTCGCGCAGGGCGATGAGATAGCCGTGGATGACTTCGACACAGCGCTCGATGGTGCTCCGGGTGAGCTGGCCTTTGGAAAAAATATCCCGTCCAATCGGCACCGGCTGCTCGAGAAACTCGACGATTTTTTTCTCGTCGCCCTCAATCTCCATCACGAGCATGGAAATGGCGGAGGCTCCGATGTGGATGATGGCTTGGTGCGAGGGTTCTTCGGGGCTCATTGGCAGTGCTAGGCTGATCTTAATGAAAGGGAGGAGAAATACAAGGGCAGGCTTGCCAATTCGGGCTCACTGAGCCTAAGCTGGATCATGCCTGTGAAGGACGCTGCGAAAGAGTATGTTGTGAAGCCCGGGAGCAAGGTGAAGTTGGACGAGATCGACACGCGGGACGCGTCCTTGTTCAAAGCAGGGGGGAAAGAGGACTACCTGCCCTATTTTGATAACCTGCGCAACCAGTTGCAGGCCTTGCAGAAGGTGCTCTACGCGCAGAGCAAGCACCGGGTGCTCATCGTGATCCAAGCGATGGACACGGGGGGCAAGGACGGCTGTGTGAAGCATGTCTTCTCGCGGGTTGACCCGCAGGGAATCACGGTGAAATCTTTCAAAAAGCCGAACGAGGAAGACCTCGCCCATGATTTCCTCTGGCGCATCCATCCGCACGTTCCGGGCAACGGGGAAATCGTCGTTTTTAACCGGAGCCACTACGAGGACATCATCGCGGTGCGCGTCAAAAAACTCTACGATGACGAAGTCTGGCAACGCCGTTACCAACACGTTTTGGATTTCGAGCGGATGCTGGCGGAAGAAGGCACCGTGATCCTGAAATTCTTCCTCCACATCTCAAAGGACGAGCAGAAAGAACGGCTGCAGTCGCGTCTCGACGAGCCCGCGAAACATTGGAAATTCAACCCCGATGATCTCGCCGACCGAGCCCGCTGGGAGAACTTCATGGGCGCTTACGAGGATTTGCTGGAAAAAACCTCCACCGATTACGCTCCCTGGCACATCATTCCGGCGGACCGGAAATGGTATCGTAATCTCTGTGTCGCCCGCATCGTGGTGGACCGCCTCGAAAAGCTGGGGATGGAATTCCCGCAACCCGATTGGGACCCGGCGGAGATGAAAATCGACTGAGGAATGATTTTTTTGTTTCGGTGACACTCTCCACCGTGACAGAATACCCCGCACGCAGGCGTAGTGCCTGCATCCGGATCCCCTGTTTTTATGAAAATCCTGGCCTACGTCTTTGTCCTCGTCCTTCTCTTCATCGGCGGCTACGCCCTCCAGCCCATGATCACGCCCTTGATCGTCAAAGACCAGGAGGTCGTGCTCGACGTCAAACGCGAGATCGAAGTGGATGGCAAGAACATCGCCGTTGATCTCACCAAAATCACAGCAGCGGAGTTGCCGGACACCTTGATTTTGGACAAAGCCGTCTCGATGGAGTCCGAAGACGGCACGATGAATCGCAGCTACGAGAGTGGCCAAGCCGTGAAAGTTCTGGAACTCAAAGGAGACAAAGTCCTCGTGGCGGACCCGGGGGCGGAGCAATTCAAAATGCGTGTTCCCGTTGGCGAGACCAATATTTTCGAACTCGTGGCTCAGAAGCAGGTCGAGCTCGACGCCCAGCGGATGGCTGAGGCCAAAGCAGCGGCTGAGGTGGCGGAAAAAGCGCGCCAGGCCAAGATCGCAGCAGCCAAAGCGGCCCAAGGAGGCGGCGAAGCGGTCGCAAAGAACGGCGGGATGAGCCCGGACGCTCCCGCTCCGGAAATGGCTTCGAACGGAGGGAGCGAGCCAGCGGAGAAAGCAGCTCCGCAGACGCCGGAAAAAGAAGAACCCGCTCCTGAACCCGCCTCCAGTGGTCCGGTCGATCCCGACCAAATCGTCGCACTCATGCAGGAGAGCATCAAAGGCGGGGCGATCAAAGAATTCACCTTCGACCAAGTCGAGGAATGGAAAGCAGGGGAAGAGGAAACCGTGGATGGCGTTCCCTACCAGACCGGCATCGCGGGTTACCAGGCCGAGACCATCTTCGGGGTCAAGACCGTCCAGGCCAAAGCCCTGATCAAAAATGGCAAAGTCGCTCGCTGGGTCTATGCCAAAACCGGCATGGAAATTCGCTGAAGCGCACCGGGAAAACTTTTTCTCGCTTTGACGCAGGTGCTGTGTATTCTCCGCGCCCCGGCCTGTATGGCAAATGGGCTCTTTTTGGCTGAGATGAGAGACTCAAAGTGCCGATGAGGGCGGCCAAGTGCAGCTAGGTTGAATTTTTTTCGATTGTATTGCCTAATTTTGAGCTTAACTTGCACGTATTGACATTCGCAACTTATGATAAATCACTCCGACCCCGCCGTTCAAGAACGTCTGCAGCGTCAGGCGCGTAATTCGACCATTACCAGCTTGCTCATTGCCTTGCTTGGAATGGGGCTCCTCGTTCTCCTGCTGGCTTTTGTCTTGTTACCGAGCATGACGCGGGAGGTGCCGACGATTGTGGGTTATCAGAATGCCTCCGTTCCGGAAAACCCGGATGTGAAGAAAAAGGTGACGCCGCAGACGCAGCGCAAGCCGGCCGCTCCTTCATCTGCGATGTCCCGTGTCATCGTCTCGAACTCCGCCGCTCCCACGGCCGTGCCGACGGTCGAGTTTGAAGTCACCGAGCCAGCCGTTGATTTTGGTGACGGTGCGGACTTCGGGGCGGGCTTCGGCCAAGGCACTGACTTCGGAGCCTCCGGCGGTGGAGCTTCCTTTTTCGGTCAGAAATCGAGCGCGGATCGTATCGCCTATGTCATCGACTTCTCGAAATCGATGAACGACGACAATCGTCACAAGCTCATGCGCAAGGAGTTGAAGCAGTCGCTCGACAGCATCACCGGAGGCACCCAGTTTCAGGTCATTTTCTTTTCCGGACCCGCTTGGGTCATGGGCGACAAGGTCGATG
>JBNNED010000326.1:0-4769 GCA_050285825.1 Verrucomicrobiales bacterium
TCCCGCACGGACTCGCGTCCTGCTCGCCGAAATACTCCATGATCCACTGCTGCCGGCACACCTGCGCGTAAGCCAGCTCGATCATGCGCTGGAGCTTTTCCCGATCCCGACCGTCTTTTTCTTCGAGGGCCCGACGGTCGATCTGCAAATTCCGACTCAGCACCTCCGGCTTCAGCAAGCGCGTCCCCTTCGTCCGCGTGCCCGCCACATCAAAGCGTTCGATCATTCCCGCCCGCATCAGATGACCCAGAGCACTCCCCACCGCCATCCCGTTCTTGATGTCCGCTCCCTCCTTGATCTCCTCCAGCGTGCGGTGGATTTCAAAATTCTCATCCCCCTCGTTCAACAAAAACTGATAAACATCACGGATCGTCTCATAGGAGGGATTCGCCCCGTCGATGAAAAACTCCTGCGTCCGCGTGTCCGCGTAATTGAACAAAAGCTCACAAGTCGCCGCCTCCCCGTCGCGCCCCGCCCGACCCGCCTCCTGATAATAGGCCTCCACGCTGCCAGGGATGTCGAAATGAACCACAAATCGCACATCCGAGCGGTCGATCCCCATTCCGAAGGCATTCGTCGCCACCGCCACATCTGCTTTTTTGGAAATAAACTCATTCTGCGTCCGCTCCCGCTCCTGGTCGCTCATCCCCCCGTGATAAGCAATGACCTTCATCCCCCAGTCGTGCAGCTTCTCCGAGACCTCCTCCACCCGCTTGCGCGTCGCGCAGTAAACAATCCCCGTCCTGTGCGCCGCCACCACCTCGCGAATGCGCTCATACTTCTGCGCCGCCTTCTCCACCTGCGTGATGTTGAAGCTCAGATTCGGCCGCTCGAAACCACTCACGATCTCGAAGGGCTCCCGCAAGCGCAACACCTCGCGGATGTCCCGCCGCACCACCGGCGTCGCCGTCGCCGTCAGCGCCACACACTGCGGATTCCCGATCGCCTCCAGCGCCTTGCCCAGCCGCAGATAATCCGGCCGGAAATCGTGCCCCCACTGGCTCAGGCAATGCGCCTCATCCACCGCCATGAAGCTCACCTTCACCCCCTCCAGCACCTGACGGAATGACTCCGCCTTGAAGCGCTCCGGCGCGATGTAAACCAGCTCGAACTCCCCCCGCCGCATGCCGTCGAGCCGCTCCCGCTGCTCGGCCCAGCTCTGCGTCGAATTGATCACCGTCGCCTTCACCCCCCGCGCCACCAGCGCATCCACCTGATCCTTCATCAGCGCGATGAGCGGACTCACCACCAGCGCCACCCCCTCCAGACACAAAGCCGGAAGCTGGTAACACAGCGACTTCCCCCCGCCCGTCGGCATCACCACAAGCCCGTCCCGTCGCGACAAAATCTCCGCCACCACCTCCTCCTGGCCTTCGAGAAAGCCCCCGAAACCAAACACCTCCGCCAACACCGCCCGCGCTCTGTCCAAATCAGCCATTCGCCTCCATCAAAACCCCAACACCCCCACCTGACAAGCCCTTCCCGCTGCCTATTCTCACGAACTTAAACTCCGCTCCACACCAGCGAATAAGATGCGACTTTTGAAGATAAAAACCACTTGTCTTCAGTCGTAATAATACAGAAGACCTGCTACTTCGGTGGTTTCTTCCAAAGTCCCGTAGGGACGCTCGCATACCTTTTTCTGCGAGCCATTCTCTGCTTCGGTGGGTTCTTCCAAAGTCCCGTAGGGACGCCCGCATACCAGCCCGGGGCAGAGCCCCGGGTTCACGTGTCCCCCCGTTTCCGCGTTCTGAAGGAACGCCGCAATTCATCGAACCACCGACCCCTATCCAACCAGCCACAATGCGGCGTTCCTTCAGAACGCCATGCCTCCACCGTCCCGATCCCGGGGTACCACCCCGGGCTGGGATGCATCGCCCCCTTGGGGCTTAATTAGCTGGCTTCAGGTCAGCCCCTAAATAGAATCCCTCATGCCCCAATCACTCTCTAACATCTTGATTCATCTCGTCTTCAGCACGAAAGACCGTCAGTCTTGGTTGGTATCCCCGTTCCGCGAGCAGACTCACGCCTTTCTCGCCGGGGCTGTCCGCCAATGCGGATGCGAGGCCTATCGGGTGGGTGGCGTTGAAGATCATGTGCATCTTGCCATCGGCCTTTCCCGCACCCTTGCCGTCGCCGATCTGGTCAAAGAGATCAAAACTTCTTCGAGCAAATGGCTGAAGGAACAAGACGGCACCTTCAGCGATTTCTCATGGCAGAAAGGCTATGGGGTGTTTTCGCTCGGAATGAGCCAGAAGGATGCCCTTCTCCACTACATCGAGAATCAAGAAGAGCACCACCGCACCCAAAGCTTTCAAGACGAATACCGCGCCTTTCTCACCAAATACGGCATCGGCTACGATGAGCGCTATGTCTGGGACTGATCCTGCCAATGCCCCGAATCCCACAGATCATCCCATGACCCAACAAGACCAAGCAGCAGGTGCCCGCAGCCCCTGTCAAATTGCCCGGTGCGATAAAACGGGTGGGCGTTTCGTTGCGCCAAGTGCTTGTTCTCTTAAAACAGGTCGTCGTTTTAACGAAACAAGTGCTCGCTCTCTTAAAACGGGTCGTTGTTTTAACGAAACAGGTGCCCGTTCTTTTAAAACAGGTCGTCGTTTTAACGAAACAAGTGCCCGTTCTCTTAAAACAGGTTGTCGTTTTAACGAAACAAGTGCCCGCACGGGAAGATTCGCTGCACTTTTTTACCCGCGTTCGGACTCACTGATCACTTCATAATACCTTGCACTGCAGGGGGGGAGGTCGCTGAGTTCGAGAGCTCCGTCGGCCAGCACGCTCTCCCCGCCGTCGCCGAGGCGATCCCGCCAGCGGCTTTCGGCCGGTAATCGGGCCCATTCTCGGGCGTGCTGCGGCACGTCGATGCGTAAAAAACGCATGGTTTCATGCGGATGGAGATTCACCACGACGAGCACCTGCTGTCCGTCCGCGCGACGCTCCGAGCGTAGGTAGGCGAGACACCAATGCCCGCTCCAGTTCTCCGTCCCGCAGCGCCCGAAGGCGTAATTTTCCCGATTCGCGTAGTTCAATCCGTAGTATCCGCCCCGCGCGAAGGCAGGCTCGCCCAGGAGCCGGAAAAGCCGCCCGTACCAGGCCCGCAGCTCCCGCTGGTCCGCGGAGAGTCCACCGCCATCGAAGCGCCCGCCGTTCGTCCACTTCTGCAATTCCGGCAAGACCCCGTAATCAAAAATCGAACTCCGTCCATCGTCTCCCGAAAAGCCCTCCGCGCCCTCCGCCGGTTCACCCACTTCCTGACCGCTGTAGAGCATGACGGCGCCGCGCCCCAGCCCGAGCAAGGCCGCCGTGACCGGGCGCCCCACGGCCATCCCGATCCCCCGCCAGTGCTGCGAGTTGGCCAGGCGCACTTCATCGTGATTTTCCGCGTAGCGCAGCGCGTGATGGAGTCGCGAGCCCCGCCGCGCCGCGCCGTCGAGATCGTTCGCCCACTTGTCCCCCTCGTAAATCCCCTTCAGCACATCGTAACTCTGGTCGTCGTAAACGGCATCGAAACCCGCCTCCAACAACTCTTCGAAGACATCGCCGTCCGTCATCTTCATCGGGTCCGTATCGTAAGCCTCCGCCATCAGAAAACACCCCGCCTCCCGCGCCCGCACCCGCCGCAGCGCCCAGCGCCAGAAAGCCATCGGCACCATGTGCGCCATATCCGCGCGGAAGCCCCCCACGCCCATCTCCTGCCAATAGGCCAGCACCGCGTCCATCTTCCGCCAGGTGTCCGGCACCTCCGCGGGATCCGCCTCCTCCCCCGGCAAGTGCGCGACGTCCCGCCCTTTCGTAAAATCGACCCCGTAATTCAGCTTCACCGTCTCATACCAATCATGCAAACCCGGCGCCCAGGTCACGGCATTGTTCCCCGTCACCCGCCCGACCTCCCGCTCCGGCTCGAAAAAACCCGTGCAGCCCGGCAGCCCCTGCGTCGGCAACTTCAAAGGAGCTCCGCCCCCCTCGTGTCGCGCCCCGAGGTAGTAAAAATTGTTATCCCGATGAAAAAAGCGCCCCGGATCATCGCCCGCCCCGAAGCTCAACTCCGGTCGCACACCCGAGCCGTAACTGCGCGCCACGTGGTTCGGGACGAAGTCGATGATCACCCTCAAACCCGCCGCCCGACAGCGCGCCAGGCAGTCGCGAAATTCCTCCAAACGCCGCTCTGGATCCTCCGCGTAGTCCGGGCAGACATCAAAATAATCCCTGATGGCATAAGGGCTCCCCGCCATTCCCTTCAAAATATCAGGCGGATCGGCGGGCCGACCCGGATAGGCCGTGCCACTCGCCTGCTCCTGCACCCCCGTCAGCCACACATGCGTAAACCCCAGCGCGCGGATCTCCCCGAGCGAGCGTGTATTGAGAGCCGAAAACTTCCCACAGCCGTTCTCCGCCAGCGTCCCGCCGAGCAGGCCCGCCGCCTTCTCATTCCCGAAATGCCGCAGCAACAACTGGTAAACCCGCACCCGCTCCTCACTTGAATCCATCATCGCCTCCATTCACTCACATTCTCCGCTTCACCTCAAAGCAAATTTCCGCTTCACTCGCCTCATGCGATCAATCCGGAACCCCTTCCTCTTCCTCCTCCTCGCCCTGCTCCCACTCCGGGCCACGCCAAGTCTCTCGGACTTAGGCATCGAGAGCCAGCAAGGCGATTTCCACGGCTTCGCTCAGGAAAGCTTCACCCTGCCGGAAAGCGACATCTCCTGCCGGCTCGTCGCCCCGAAAAAAGCCGCCCCCGGCAACCCCTG
>JBNNED010000327.1:0-8772 GCA_050285825.1 Verrucomicrobiales bacterium
GGCGAGATCCGCCCGCCCCGTCACTCGCCGGTCCGCTCCCGTCTCTCCTTGGAGCTGCCCGATGGCCACCATCAGCGCCATGCGCGCGTTGGCCTTCGCCACCGCCTCCGCGCTCTGATGCGTCGCGCTGCGCACGCTCGCCGCCCCGAACGACAAAAAACCCACCAATATCACCGCCATCAGCAGCAATAAACTAATCGACACGATCAGGGCAAAACCCCGATGAGCCTCCTTTGAATGAAATGTAATCGTTTGCATGCGTGGTAATAACACTGTGTATACACCCCTATCAGGCAGGTCGCAAGTTGAAAAAAGTGAAAAAATCAAGCAAGCGCTTGAACATCAGGGGCATGACCTCACTCACTCGGCACCGCCAGATCGAAGAAGCGAGACGTGCTCAGGGCCCGCCGCCCCCGCCCATCCATGATCATGATGAAATTCCGCTTCCCGGGTCGGTGACCCCAGATGCTGGAATAAACCCGCCGCATTTTCCCCGCTTTGTCATCGGGAATGGCCATCTGCACGGGAATGTCGAGCACTTCCTCCCGCCATGCCGCCTTCGTCACGACCAAATCCTGCCCCGGCTTCAAGCCCAGTTTCTCTGCCCCGAAAACCACCGCCAGCGGCTTGCTCGACATGTTGAAAAAACGATAATCGCCTCCCTTCATCTTACCGCGATCGATGTCCAGAGCCTTCATTTTCAAACCTCCCTCCGCATCCCGCGCACAAATCAAGAGGACCCGATCGCAGCCCGTCGGCAAATTCACCGCCCCCACCGGCTTCGGAGGTGCCGCCCCCTCCACGGGCTCGAAATCTTCCTTCGCATCATGCACCTGCAGGACCCGCGGACCCACGTAGGCCATCGGCAGACTAAAGCCCGTCCGGTTCGCCCCGAATCTCCGCACCTCCTCGCCGGACTTGATAAACAAATCCCCGAAAGACTCGCTCACGCACACCGTGACCAACTCCGTCTTCACCACCTCTTGCCCCCTTGCCGTCAGCAGCGGGAGCAGGCCCATCAGTAAAAATATCAACAATTTCATCAAAACACGCTTAAATTTCCTCAGGCGACAACCAACGGAAGGAAACCACCGCGAAGCGGCGACCAAAGGTCTCATTCACCCCACCGGGAGCCAACTCGTCTTCCTTTTCATAAATTTCATCGCCCGCATCGAGATACTCCGGCACCCGCTGCACATAGGCCTCGCACCATGCGCGCGCCAGCACCTTGCCCTCGGCGTCATGCGCCTCCCCGCATGTGCGGATGCGGAAATAATCCGAACGTACCTGCAAGACGGGAGCCAGACTTTGCAAGACATCCCCCTGTAACAAATAACCCGCATAACCCACGCCCTGGCTCTCGCCATCCACCGCATCTGAAAAAGCCGCCCCCGATGGCGTGCTCGCCGGAGCCGCCGTGTCCGAGCCGATTTTGCTATTCGCCACCCGGTCCAGCGCCGCTTGCAAGGCCCCTTTGCGCTGCTGCGCCTTCGTCCCCTCCGGATCCCGGTTCACAAAATCCGCCAAACTCCGGAAGGGACCGCGCGCCTTCACCTCCGTCACAATTTCCTCCGCCAATTCATCCAACTCGTCCTCCGACAAATGCCGCCACCCGCGCCAAAAGGCCGGATCATGCACGGAAACCGCCCCATCAAAGCCCTCGTCACCCGGCAAATGGCCGAAGCGATTGAAATGAATCCCCTCGACCCGCTCCCAGGAAGCCGAGCCATTGGCGAGATTCAAAACCGGCAGCTCCCGATCCGCCATCGAGGCCAAAAGCGCTTTCCACGCCGTCTTCGAAGTCGAATTCACATTGAACGCCCCCTTCACCATGACCCTCCCCGTCATGGCCTCCGGCCCACGCTCTCCCGCCTCGGCTAGAATCTGCGCGAAGGACTCATCCCCACTCTGCGCCCGGAACTGCAGGCGCGGGTTCGCCGGCAAGCGCCCCCCTTCCACGAAATCGGCCAGATCAAAGGGCCCGTCGTAATAATCCCCCGCCAGCGTTGAGAAATAATAGCCATCCCAAACCCGCTCATTCACCTCGTAGGAGATGTCCACCATGTCAAAGCCGTCTCCGTAGCCCATGAAATTCGGCGCCACCGTCTGGTCCGTCGGAATGCGCAGGCTGGCATACGAATTCCCCAACACGAAGCCCGGATCAAAACTATACCGGCCCAGCTCCGCATGTTGGAATTGCCCGATCGACTGCAGCGGCGCGCGCGGCACATCATAAACAACCACATGCGTCTGCCCGCCCCCGCCCGCGCTCGTCGAAGGCCCACCGAAGGCCCGGGGCCGACCCGGCTCGCTCACATCGATCTCCACCGATTCCTCACCCAGCGCCCCCTCCCCGATCAAACCCCGGTGCGGAGAGCGCGACCAATCCCCATCGCCCACCTCCCCCCGCGACGACCCCGTCTCATGCGAGCCCGCCACGAACGGCCCCGTCGTGTGCCAACCCGAGACATTTCCACTCCCCAGAACCTTCGAGCCATCATACTTCGGCAATCCCACCAAGGTCCGCGGGTTCGTATCGATCCAGTTTCGCAAGCCCTGGCTCCCCTCCTCCGCCACCTGCGTCGTCCGATTCGTAAACGACCAAGTCCCAATGTGATACTTCGCATCCACCGCCGCCATGTCCTCGACCCGCATCAACTGCTTCGTCGTCCCATCCGGCCCATGACCGTAGCGCGTGATGATCTGCTCCGGCATAAACGGGCGCCCCATCGATGCGTCCGTTCCCCCGTTCCACAGCCCGGAATGACGCGAAAGAAAAATCTCCCGTCCACTGCGACTCGTCGCCTTGAAGGTCAGCCAGGACGCCGTTGCATCCGGGTGCATGTTCGGAAACTTGCTCGTGAAGGTCCGCCAGTGCGAATCCTGTAAAAAAACATCCCCATACCACCCGACATGCCCCTCCGGAATGCGCATCTTCTTCTTCGTCGTGTTATTGATGAGATCGAAAACATACACCCCTCGCTCGCCCCAAACCGGCTTCAGATAATTATTCTCAGACGTGATGTCCGCCTCCTCATCGATCGAGAAAATCCGGATCTCTCCCGGTTGCAGATCGACCGCCTGCGTCTTCATGCGGAACCAAGACGAGCCATTCGGATTCGACGGCGTCGGCAAGCCATCGTCGGAGGTTTTCGACACCCAATACTCCCGCAAATACACCTCCCCGTTCCCTCCTCCCGTCGGATTGGTCAAAATCGGCGGCTCCTTGTGTCCGAAGCGAAAATACGGATACAAGGCCCAGTCGAACTTATACTGCTGCGCCTTAATCGCCACATTATACGGATTCCAAATCCCCAACAAGGGCTTGAACTCCAAGGTTGTATAAAAATACCGCTTCCCCGGCTCATCCCCCTCCTGCGCCTCGGACTCATAAGCCCCCATCCGGAAACCCATCTGAAAGACCGCCAGGACCGGATTCAGCGAACTCGTCGCATGTTGCCGGTCCATGCGGTGACTGATATTGCCATACTGCGTGTAAGGCGCCCAGTCATCCGTCCGCAGTGGCGTGTGGATGATCGGATACTGCGCCACGGCCTGCGCCTCCTGGCCATCGACATTTTCCCACATCCGCGCGTAATTCCACAAAATCCCCCAGTTCGGCCCCGTCTCCACCGTGAAATTCTTCGTCAAACTCTCACTCAGAAAAAACTTCTCCCGATCCGCCGCACTCAAATTCGACGCCGACTCCGTGATAAAACCATAGACCTTCGCCCCATCGTCATTGATCGGATGAGAGCCCAGCACCCGCGAAGTCACCCCGAAATAATGACGCCCGAACTCCTTGTTCACGAAGTGATCACTATCGAAAATCGTCGACAAATCCACCCGCAGCCCTCCCTCTTTCACATTCACCGGCAAACCGTAACCCCCCGTCGTCAAATCATGAAAATAATGCCGCCCGAAACTCTCCCGCGTCACCCCGCCGCCCTCGCCCACCGCCAAAGACGCCGTGCCCATCGTCCCCAACTTCCCCGGCTCCGCCGTGCCATCATGTGCGAACTCCCCCCACACCGCCTCATCGAGATAAGCCAAGCCAAACTGCTGTGCCGAGCGCCCCTTTTGCAAACGCTCCTTCTCCGTATCTCCCGCCTCGTCCAGCGCCAAATCCACCCGCGCCTTCACTCCTTCATCGCCAATCCAATAGGCATAACGTCCCTCCAAATCATCCCCCACCACCCCCGGAGCCCGCAAATCCAGCCCCGCCGCCCCGTCCAAACCACTCACCCCCGTCGATAACAAAGCCGAATTTCCCTCATCCCAAGTCGCCGCCGGATTCGGCGCTTCCCCGCTCACCAACCAAGTCGGATCCCCCCCGTCCACCTCCGCATCCCAAGCCCCTGTCCAGCCCTCGCCCGACGTCCCCTCCGCCGCCAGCCCCCCCGATGCCGTCACCCGTTGATCCGGTCCCGCCTCTTTCTGCAATTGCCCGATCGCCACCATCAGCGCCATCCGCGCGTTCGCTTTCGCCACCGACTCCGCACTCTGATGCGTCGCGCTCCGCACCGCCGCCGCCCCGAAAGACAAAAAACCCACCAAAATCACCGCCATCAATAAGAGCAGCGAAATACAGACAATGAGGGCAAAGCCCCCCCGGTTCTTCAAGGCTTGGGTTTTCATAGGAGAGTTAGGTAGTAACAAGGTAAATACCTAATCCTCCGGATGCCGACAAGCGAAAAGCAAAAAAAATCCAAAAAAAAGCAACGAAACCAGTACCTTACGCAAACAAAAGGTCCGCCCCATCAAAAATTGGACAGAAAAATGCGAAAAAAAACACCTCCACCAATCGGCCAGAGCTGATTTGGATTTGGTATCAGACAGAGCTCCCAGTTCGCACGCGACCGTGCGCCAGTTCCGCTGGCAAATCCGCGTAATTCCCCACTGCCGCAAACAAATCCGCGTAATCGCGATCCACCAAATCCCCGATCAAACAATCCGTCAGCTTCCCGCGCAGCTCCGCGTAGTTCATGACGACATCTTTGAAGCTAAAGTCCTCATCATAAAAGGCATACACCAGCTTGCGCATCCACTCGATCCCCTGGCAGAGTCGCTCTCCGTAGGCCGCGAACTCCTCCGCCCGCACCGAGCCCTTTTGCAAGGCCGCCTCCACCGCATCCGCCCCCATCTCCCCGCTCTTGAGCGCCAAATAGACTCCCGACGAAAACACCGGATCAAGGAAGGCAAAGGCGTCTCCCACCAGCAACAAACCATCCGCCGCACAACTCTCCCCCCGGTAAGAATACTCTCCCGTCACCCAATACTCCCCGAACTGCTCCCCCGCCTCCAAATGCTCCTCCACCCACTTGTTCTCCCGCACTTCCCGCCAAAAAATCTTCGCCAAATCCCGCTCCCCGTCGCGATACAAATAATCCCGCTCCGCCACCACCCCGCTACTCACAACATCCCCGCTCAGGGGAATGTTCCAAAACCAACCCTTCTCCGGCACATAGGCAATCGTCGTCGCCCCCTCATCCACGCCCGGATCCCGCTTCGCCCCCTTGAAGCGCGTCCAAATGGCAATCTTATTCAGTTCCGGATCCCGCTTGCGCCAACGCTTCTTACTCTGCCACAAGGCGTCCCGCCCCGTCGCATCCACGACCAGGCGCGCCCGGAATTCCCCCTCATCGGTGAGCACCCCGCACACTTGGCCTTCTTCCTCGATGAAATTCCGCACCCGCACCCCTTCCCGCACCTCCGCGCCCGCCTCCCGCGCCCGATTCAGCATCAAGTCATCAAACTCCGCCCGCTCGACCTGCCAAGTCGTGGCCATCGGATGATCGGTGTGCGTCCTGAAATAAAAAGGCGTGGAAACCTCCCCGTCCGGACTGACAAACTGCACGCTCTCCTTCTTCTGGAAACCCCGCTCATTCATCGTCTCCACCAAACCCAGCCGCTCCAAAGTCCCGTAACAATGCGGAATGAGCGACTCCCCGATGTGATAACGCGGAAAACGTTCCTTCTCCAAAACCAGCACCCGCCGCCCATACTCGCCCGCCAAAATCGCCGCCACCGTCGCTCCCGCCGGCCCTCCGCCGATCACCAAAACCTCAAAATCGTCAGCATTCGTCATCATTTCGCTCAATCTACGTCAAATTCCGGTAAAATCTCCACAATATGCGCCAAAACCTCCCCCGTGTCCCACGAAAGTTGATTCACCCGACCAAAACACACCTCAAACGAGGGAAAAACATCCACCCGAAAGCCCCGCACTTCCAAAAACCCCACCGGCGCACTCACATACCTCCGCCCGCTGCCGTTCAAAATCGCCCCGAGCGGCTCCCGCCCCGCCAGAATCCGCTCCCGCAAATCCTCCGGAAACGCTGCCAGCCGAATCTCGATCAAGCCATACTCCACCACCCGCCCCCCGGCTTTCAGCACGACCTCCCGACCGTAAAAATCCTCTTCGCGCACGACCCGCAGGCACTCCAAAGCGATCTCCGCCCCGTGAAAACGCGCCAGCGTCGAGGTCATATCCCGTTCATGGCACAGCAGCTCCCGCGCCGGTTCCGGCAGCTCCTCCGTCCAAGCCAAGTCCGCCCCCGCCAGCGCCGAGCCCGCCCGCAACCGTTCCAAACCCGCGCTCAAGATCATCGCCCGCCTTCTTTCCTCTCTACTCGCTACTCACGACTTCCTACCCGTTTCAGACAATCTGGTCCGTCCGGTGCTGCGGCAGGAAGAAATCATGGAGAATGTTATCCACGCACAACAAGCCATCGCGCTCCAGGACAATTTCCCCGCCCCGCACCTGCAGGAGCTCTTCCTCGACCAACTCCTCCAGCTCCTTCTCCCAGCGCTCAAGCACCTTGACCCCGAACTTCTCCTCGAAGTAGTCACCCGACACCCGACCGAGCTTCATTTGTAAAATAAACTCGCGGATCATCCGCTCCTCCGGCGTCGTTCGCAGGCTCCGCTTCGTCGGCATCCGCCCCGCCTCGATGGCCTCGATATAATCCCCGATCTCCGTTAAATTCTGATAATGCACCCCCTTCGCGTGTGAGAACGAGGCCACGCCCAGCCCCAACAAATCCGCGCCGCCCCACAAGGCATCCCGATAAATGAACTTCGTCTTCTCCGGGTTTTTCACCGCCGTGTAACCCGACCCAATGGTATAACCGGCCGACTCCAGCGCCGCGAATGCCTCCTTCACCCAGCGCCGCTTCGTCTGCCAATCCGCCACGGGCGCAATCAACTTCCCGGCATCTTTCATCTCCTTGTAAATCGTCGTATTATACGGGATTTCCATCTGGTAAATCGTCACGCTGTCCGGCTGCAGCTCCAGCGTCTTCTCGATATTATACTGCCAATTCTCATCCGTCTCCTCCAGCATCCCCGCGATCAAATCGACGTTGATCTGCTCGAATCCCGCCGCCACCGCCCGCTCGTAAGCGCGCTCCACTTCCTTCGAGCGATGCGCCCGTCCATTGAGCTCCAGCAGACGGTCATCAAAATTCTCGATCCCCAAACTCAAGCGCGTCACGCCCACATCCTTGATCGCCTCCACCTTGCCCGCGTTGAGCGTCCCCGGTTCACACTCGAAGGCCACCTCCTGCGCCTCATCCCAGGGCAGAATGGCCTTCATCCGATCCGTGAGCTCGCCCAACTGCTTGGCCGAGAGATACGAGGGCGTGCCCCCGCCGAAATAAATAAAATGCGGCTTCCGACCCTCAATGAGCGGCTTGCGCGCCATGACTTCCAGCTCCTTCACCGTGCAGTCGAGATACTCGCGGATCTCGCTCGCACTCTTATCGGTATAAACGCGGAAATAACAAAAACGGCAACGCTTCCGGCAAAAAGGAATGTGGTGATACAGCCCCAGCTTCGCTCCCTCCGTCGGAGCCTCCTCATAAACCTCCGCCACCTCCCGGTTCTCCCCGTCCGACCAAAAAGAAAAGGGAGGATAGTTCGAAATGAAATAATTTCCCGCCCGCGTGTCCTTCTTCTTCTCAGCTACCGAACTCATAGCACCACTACTACACGCAAAACACCGCTATTACCAAAAATTTCCCCAAAAAAACCACAAGAACCCCGGCTCACGCGGGGTTGACGGCTCCGCCTTGCCACCTCCTCGCTCACCTCATCCGTCGACCCGCCGCATCAATCCGTTGCATTGTCAGGATCACATAATCCGTGAGCTCACTCGTCCCCGCTGCCTTCGTCACCAAAGACTGCCCGGCTGGAAAATAAACTTCCTCAGCCATCACTCGCTTCCGCAGCCCGGCCAACTGTTCTTCTAACGACATTCCAGAAAATTCTGCCAATTTCTTGGGCGTATCTCCATCCGTGTCCACCCCCGTCGGGTTATAGCGATCAGACCATTCCCCACCCTTCAGCAACACCGAGTGATGCCGATAAGTCGCCTCCGCCAGCACCCCGAATCCGCTCAACTCCGCATTCACTTTCATTTTAATTCCGATGAATTCCGGACGAAATTCCACTACTTTCCGTATCAGTTCGATCGAGGCTCCCTGCCCCGGCCGCATCATGATGGAAGGCAAGAGCATTACTTCTTGGCCAGGCATCAGCGCGACCCCCCGAAACCAGTCATTGATTTCTTCACGTCCCATCAATCCCATCTGTAAGTCTGGATCGTTCGCAACACTCACGATCTTCGACATGACCTTAATCTGTACCGGAACATTCGCCTGATTGGCTTCAATGATCGCCTCCAACGAGACCCGATCCACGTTTTGCCCTTCGAAGACCACGGTCGAAGTCGCCGCCAAGTATTCCACAATGCTGTCTTCCCCCTGAATG
>JBNNED010000328.1:0-2547 GCA_050285825.1 Verrucomicrobiales bacterium
ACGGCCACCCCGCCGACACTCTCCATTTCCACGGCCGCTTCCCCTACCGCGGACTCAGCCGGGTCTGCGGCGGCCTGGAGCACTGGGGACGCACCCTCTTCGGCTTCCGAGCGCCCCAAATCGAGCACCCCCTCGCGGACGGTCAGACGCTGGACTTCTGGGGCGGCATACAAGTTCTGCACACCCCCGGTCACACCGTGGGTCACTGCTCGTTTTACAGCCTGAAACATGATCTTCTTTTCAGTGGCGACCTCTTCGCCAACTGGCTGCCCCGCGTCATGCTCCCTTGGCCCTGGCTCAATTCCTGCCCCGAAAAATTCCCTGCCAGCATCCGCAAGGTTCTCGACCTGAACCCCTCCGGCATCCTCGCCAATCATTGCGACAAAGCCGATCCCGCCACCCAAGCGACCCGCTTCCAGAAGAGATTTGCTTCCTACCGTCTTCAGCAACAATAAGTTCATGACCCCACAGTCTTCCAGTCTCACCTCTCCCATCAAAATCACCACCCGTTTTGACGAGGAAACCTTGAAAAAGGGCTCCGCCGCGCACTTCCGCTACCGCCACCCCTGGTTTCTGCGCTTTCGGTACTTTTACCTCATCGGCCTCAGCCTGCTCGGCCTGTTTCTTCTCTCCCGAGGCGACGTCCCCTTCGGCACGGTCTGCCTTTTTCTCGCCCCCATCCTCTTTCTGCGTAAATTCCTCTGGCAATACCGCGCTCTGGCCAACGTGCGCAGCTCGCCTCACTTCGGCCAGGATCTCCACTGGACGATCACGCCGGAAGAAATCAGCCAGAAAGCGGAAAATCTTGAGTCCAGCTTCGGCTGGGACAGCCTTTACGAAACGCACGCCAGCGAGGATCTCATCCTCCTCTACCCGCAGAAAAACATCTACTACACCTTGCTGCGACGCGACTTCGCCAGCGAGGCCGATTTCGCGCGGCTCCGCGATTTTATCAACGCAAAGCGGCCTGCTCAGAGCTGATCGTAAGGCACTTCAAAGGTATTTCCCTCGCGGATGTCGCCCGAGCGAAATCCCTTCGTGAACCAGCGCAGGCGCTGATCCGACGTCCCGTGCGTGAAGGAATCGGGCACGACCTGACCCCGCGCTTTTCGCTGCAGGGCGTCGTCGCCGATGGCCTTGGCCGCTCGCATGGCTTCCTCGATATCGCCATCCTCCAGCAGCCCCACCCCTTGCTCGGCGCGCATCGTGCGGTCGGCATGGTGCGCCCAAACGCCGGCCAGATAATCCGCCTGCAACTCCAGTCGCACCGAAAGCCGGTTAAATTCCCGCTCCGGAATCCGTCCTTTTTGCGAATGGACTTTTGTCGTGTAACCCAGCAAATGCTGTACGTGGTGCCCGACCTCGTGCGCGATGACGTAGGCGTAGGCAAAATCGCCCCCGCCCCCGAGTTCCCGCTTCATTTGGTCGAAAAAGGAGGTATCGAGATAAATCGTTTCTTCCGCCGGGAGGTAAAAGGGCCCCATCGCGGCGTCCGCCACCCCGCGTACCGACTCAAAAGCGATCTGATCGCGGTAATTCACCAGCTTCGCCGGTCGGTAGGTCTGGCCGTGCTGACGAAAAATCTGCGTCCAGACGTCCTCCGTCGAGCCTTTGATAGCCGTGACAAACTCCTGACGTTCATTGCTTTCCGCACTCAGCGGCGCCGGGCTGCTTTGTGTTCCGACCCCACCCCCACCGCCGGCGAGCTGCGTGAGGTCGACCTTGAAGACCATCGAGAGAATGAGGAGGATCACCATCGTCCCGAGGCCTCCACCCAGCATCTTTTTCCCGCCGCCACTCATTTGACGACGATCCCGGACGTTCGAACTTCGGCGTAACTTCTCCCAGCGCATGACAAAGTGCACGCTATCACCCGTGCGGAGACTTTGGCGAGAAAAAAGCACTGTTCAGACTGCACCGGAGAATTTCGCCATTGACGCATGAAATTCAACTTGTTAGCAGGAATTTCAACATGCTTGCTCTGAAATCACTGGCGCCCGCCGTATCCGTTTTTTTTCTCCATTCTCCAGTTTCCGCTGCCGTTCTTTACACGACTTCCTTCGGGGGGAGCGAATACACCCTGCCGTCCGGATGGAACGCTGTGACCGGTGGAGAAAGAACCTCTAGCGGAGAACGCGGCTGGCATATCGATAACGCCGGAGCCTACCGCTACCATTATTCGGTCGCGACGGGAGAGACGGGAGTGAACGGCGTGAGCACCTACACTGGCCCGATCAGCGGAGGTGGCGATGTCACGAACCTCAACGACTACGCTCTCACCACGACCTTCCGCAAAGATACCGGGTCGAATATCACCGGACTCGTTGGACACTACCAGGACATCGACAATTTCTACCATGTCCGCCTCAGCGGCACCGACAAGCTGGAACTGTACCGCAAAGACGGCGGCTCGTTCTCCCTTTTGCAAAGAGTCTTCGTTGACGCTCCGAACCTTTACGAAAGTGGGGAAGCTTGGACGCTCCAGGCCTCTTTCGAGAGCAATAACATCAGCGCCAATCTCTACAACGACCTCGACGTTCTCGTCGC
>JBNNED010000329.1:0-6000 GCA_050285825.1 Verrucomicrobiales bacterium
TACTCGTATTTCCACTTCATGATCCAGGGATCATCGGTGTCACGCTGCATGGCTTTGATTTTTTCTTTGTAGAGTTCGAGGGTTTTCTCGTGGGCGGGGTCGTCGGCGAGGTTGCGCGTCTCGAAGGGATCGGAGGAAATGTCGTAGAGCTCGAAGCGGGGGCGGTGGATGTAGGACTCGACGCTGCGCTTGCCGTATTTGGCCTGCGGGCCTTTTTGATACTGGGCCTGCCAGGTGGAGGCCGCCCAGAGGTCGGTGGCGAAGGGGTAGGGGAGCTGGTGGGCGATGTTCCAGATGAGCTTGAATTTACGGTCGCGGACAGCGCGCATGGGGTAGTACATCTGGATTTCGTGGAAGGTGTGGGAGGCGTTGACCTGGTCCCAGCCTTTGAGGGCTTGTCCGTCGAGAGCGGTGCGCCAGGAGCGACCGTGGTATTTGGTGAGTTTCTTGCCGTGATTTTCGTTGAAACCGGCCTTGGCGACGGGGAGGAGCTTTTTCGGGGCTTGTTTGGCGGCGTTGAGGCCTCCGGCGAGGTCGAGAATCGTCGGGGTGAGATCGGTGTGGGAGACGAGGGCGTCGACGCGTTGGTTTTTGGCTTTGGCGTGGGGGTTGCGGACGACGAGGGGGACGTGGAGACCGGCTTCGTAAACGGTGGTTTTCGCGCCGGGGAAGGCCATGCCGTGATCGGCGGTGAAGATGATGACGGTGTTGTCCCACTGACCGGCTTTTTTCAAGGCGTCGATGAGGCGGCCGAGGGCTTTGTCCGTGCGGGTGACGCTCTGGTAGTATTGGGCGAGTTCCTGGCGGCACTCCGGGGTGTCGGGAAGAAATTCGGGGATGGGGAGTTTGGCGGGATCGTAGGTGACTTCCTCGGTGCCGGGGTAGCTCTCGCCGGCGGGCGGATTGCCGAAGCGGTTGGGCTTCAGTTTGCCGGGAGCGGTCGGTTCTTCCCCGCCGCCACGGTGGGGGTCGATGGTCCAGAAGCAGAGGAAGAAGGGTTGCTCGGATTTTTCGGAGAAAAGTGGCTCACAGGCGTCGACCCAGGCCGGGGTGTTGTTGGAGTTGGCGTTTTTCTTGAGGTAGGTGTCGAATTCATACACGCGCTGGGGGACGACGTGGAGTTTGCCGATGTGGGCCGTGCGGTAGCCGTTGGCACGCATTTGCAAGGGAAGCGAGAGAGCCGCGCAGCTCTCGAAGGTCGAGAATTTATGGTATCCGTGGGTGTGTCCGTACTGTCCGTTGGCGTGATTGTGCAAGCCGGTGAGGATGACCGAGCGGCTGGCCGAGCAGGAGGCGGTGGTGGCGTAGGCGTGGGTGAAGACGGTGCCTTCTTTGGCGAGCTGGTCGAGGTGCGGCGTCTGGATGATCGGGCTTTCGTAGCAACCGGCGATGGGAGATTGGTCGTCGGTGACGAAGAGGATGATATTGGGTTTTTTCTCTGCGGCGGAGAGCGGCAGACAGAGGATGAGCAAGCTCAGAAAGAGGCGGGTGATCATGGTGTTCGCTACGGGTGTGGGTGGGGGAATATTACAGGCGGCGGGGGAATTGCAAGCCCGGCGGGGGAATGAAGGCGCAGGGGAATGATAAAGATGGGCGCGGTCGCCCGTATGCTCCTGATCGACTTTTTAAGATCTATGCCAACTGAACCAAATAGACACAACCGGCGCTCCTTTCTCAAGGGGCTGACAGCAAGTGGGGCGGCGGCCGCGATGGGGCCGAACCTTTTGCTCGGCGCGGAAAAGGCGTCCACGCAGAAGCTCGGCATCGCCTGTATCGGGGTGGGCGGAAAGGGCTTTTCCGACATGAAAAACGCCTCGAAAGGCAACGACATCGTGGCGATCTGCGACGTCGATGCCGAGCGACTGGCGAAGGCGGCCAAGGAATTTCCGCAAGCCAAGACCTACGTCGACTTCCGCGAGATGCTGGAAAAAGAAAACGCCCGCATTGATGGCGTCACCGTCTCCACGCCCGACCACACCCACTATCCGGCAGCGATGCACGCCATTTCCCTTGGCAAGCACGTCATGGTCCAGAAACCGCTGGTCAACACCCTTTGGGAAGCCGACGAACTCCATAAGGCGGCGAAGAAAAAGGGCATCATCACGCAGATGGGCAACCAGGGCCACACCTACGAGGAAAACCGCGTTCTGCGCGAGTGGTTCGATGCCGGCGTCGTCGGCAAGGTCAAGGAAATCCACGTCTGGACGAATCGTCCGGTCTGGCCGCAGGGACACGCCGCGGACCTCAAGCCGGGCGGTGATGCTCCGGAAAAACTCGATTGGAAGCTCTGGCTCTCCTCCGCGCCGGACGCCCCGTATGCACCGGACGTTCATCCCTTTAAATGGCGAGGTCTCTTCGAATACGGGGCCGGGGCGCTGGGTGATATGGGCTGTCATAACCTCGATCCCCTCGTCTGGGCGCTCGGACTCGGCGTGCCGAACCACATCACGGCGGTGGCCGATGGCCTGACGGATGTCGCCTGGCCGCGCGGGGCGAAAGTCGAATACCTCTGGAAAGGGGTGAAGGGACATGGCGACATCAAGATGTATTGGTATGAAGGGCGGAACACCGATGGCTCGCCCTGCATGCCGCCGGCGCCGAAGGAACTCAAGAGCGGCAAGCTCAGCAAGACTGGTTTCTACGTCGTGGGCGAAGATGGCATTCTCTACAACCAAGGCGACCAGGCCAGTAACCTGACCATTCTGCCTGAAGCGCGTTCCAAGGAATTTCTGGCCAAAGCGCCGGAGAAAAAGTACGAGCGCAGCCCCTCGCCCGGCGACCCCCAGTTGGAGTGGTCGCTCGCCATCAAGCAGGGCAAGGCCTTCCCCTTCATGTCGCAGTTCGACTACGCCGTGCCACTGACCGAACTCTGCCTGCTGGGCAACCTCGCCATTCGCACCGGCAAAGCCGTCGAGTGGGACCAAAAAACCTTCCAGGCGATCGGCAACGACGAAGCGAACAAGCTCGTCAAGCGCGCCGTTTACCGCGAAGGCTGGGAATACAGCAGCGCGAAGATTTGAGCTCAGTGAGTCAAAAAACAAAAAAACCGGGCCTCCACGCGGGGTGCCGGTTTTTTTGTGATCGTTGAGGAGGGCTGCTTCAGTTGTTAACGACGACGGCGCAAGCCCCAGAGCGAGGCCAGGGAGAGGAGAAAGAGGCTGCCCAGCTCCGGCGTGGCGGTGAGAGAGACATTATCAACCCAGTAAAACTCGGTATTTTCTCCCTTGTAGAAGTAGAGGTAGATGTTTTGCCCCTCCGCGCTCGCCGCGCTGATGTCGGCTCCGCTGATCGTCATGGAATACGGATTGATTTGGCCGAAGGTGGGCGTGTTGGAAGCGTTGGCCAGTTGCTCGCTTTTAACGACCGTGTTGGCGTGTTCCAGCAGGCCGATATCGGCGCGCATCAAGACCTCGAAGGTATGGGTGGTGTTGGTGCCGTGGTCGGTGGAGGCCCAGTCGAAGGTCAAGGTGTAGTCCTTGCTGCTGTCCCAGGTTTCATTCAGGCCGAGGCGGACGGAGACTTGGTCGTAAGCAAAACCGATGCGCAGTGCCGAACTCGCGAAAGGGTGGGCGTCCGGAGTCGCACTTTGACCGGAGGGGATGGTGTTGACGCTTTCGGGGGTGTTGTTTCCGGGGCTTCCCTCGCTGTTATTCCCAGTGCTGGGCAAAAACCAAGTGCTGGCACTCGGGCTGCTCGTATTGCTGGGGTCGGGATTCGTGGAGAAATCGTCCTGAAAAATCACGGCGGCTGGCAGGGAGGCAGCGCTCGCGAGGAGACCGAGGGTGGAGGTGGAGAGGACTTGCTGAATGGACATAGGAAAACGAAGTGATTGAGGCTGGCGGCCATTCAAGCAAAGCTCCACCAATCAGCAAGCAAATTTGCGATGTTCTGGAGGGGACTGGGAGCCTGGGTTAGCCAAAGAAGCCCTTCACCTTGCCGAGAAGGCCGCCGAGGTCGGGCTTTTCTCCGGCCATGAGCTGATCCACCATGCCCTGGTAGTCTTCCGGGACTTTGCTTTTGACGAAATCCGCCACGGTCTCGATGACGGGGTCGATTTGCTCTTCGGAGAGCCCGAGGGCGGCGAGTTTTTCTTTCAGCTCGTTCATGTCAGGGGTGGGTTTTTCAAGAGTGACGAGAAAATACCGAGGACAGGGGTCGAACCTGCACACCTTGCGGCACGTGAGCCTAAATCACGCGTGTCTACCAATTCCACCACCTCGGCTTGTGGCCAGCAGGGTAGGCTGCGGGGTGGGCGATTACAAGATATTTTGCACGAAGTCTTCGCGCTCGAAGGCTTTGAAGGCCTCGGGTTCTTCTCCGGTTCCGATGAAGTGCGGGGAGATGCCGAGGTCCTGGCAGATCGCACCGGCGACCCCGCCCTTGCCGGAGCCGTCGAGTTTGGTGAGGATGAGACCGTCGATGGGGACGGCTTTTTGGAACTCGCGCGCCTGATTGAGCCCGTTCGAGCCGGTAGTGGCGTCAATGACGAGGAGGGTGCGGTGGGGGGCACTCTCGTCCTGCTTGCCCAGAGTGCGGCGGATTTTGGACAGCTCGGCCATGAGATTGTGCCGGGTGTGAAGTCGGCCCGCGGTGTCACAGATGAGGAAATCGGTCCTGCGGGCGAGGGCGTGGCTGTGGGCGGTGTAGCAGACGGAAGAGGGGTCGGCCTGGTGTTCGCCGGTGACGACGGGGAGTTCGAGGCGCTCGGCCCAGGAGACGAGTTGTTCAACGGCGGCGGCGCGGAAGGTGTCGGCTGCCGCGAGCATCACGGAGTGGCCCTGGCGCGTGAGGAGATGGCCGAGTTTGGCGACGGAAGTCGTTTTGCCCGTACCGTTCACGCCAACGACGAAAATGACGGTCGGTTTCCCGTCGGCTCGCGGGACGAGGGGCGCGGGGTCGGCGGGGAAGAGTTCACCGAGGCGTTCGCGGGTGGCGGCGATGACGTCATCGGCGTTGATCGAGCGGCCCAGGGAGCGGAGGTCATCGAGGATTTTGGTGGTCAGCTTGATCCCGAGGTCGCCCGCGACGAGCTCCATTTCGAGATCATCCCAGTCGATTTCCGCCGTGTTGGTCAGTCGGTTGAAGATTTTTTTGAAGAATCCGGCCATTTGTAAGTAGGGAGTAGAAAGTAGAAAGGAAGGAGGGTGAAGGTGAGAGGGATTTAGAAGAGGGAGGGGGCCGGGTCAAGGGCGTTGGCGGGCGGCCCGGGAAAGTTCTCGCTCACGAAGCGGTCCCAGCGCTCGCGGGTTTGCTTGGAGAGCGACTGCTGGAGTTCTTCTTCGCAACTGCCACAGACCATCATGGGATAGGGATCGAAAATCATCTCCTCGCCGTGCGCGGCGGTCGCGATGACGTGTTCGGGAGACTCCGAGGCGCTGCTTTCGCAGATCACGCAATGCGAGATCCAGGCCTCGACCTCTTCCTCGTCTGCCAGGCGGGTGGAGCGGGCTTCGAGATCGACCCGGTCGCTGAGGAAGTTCATCATCGTCTCTTTTGATTCCTCGGAAAACTCGGCCACGAGATTGAGCCGGCACTGCTGACAAAGGGCGTATTCGAAGACGCACTCACCGTTGCGGAAAGCCTTGGTGATGGCGTAATTCTCCACCATGTCGAGAAAGGCGCGTCCGCAGCCGAGGCAGTTTGAAAAAGGGGCGTCATGCTCGAGGGAATGGAAGAGCGGTGGAATCATGGAAATAAAGAATGGGAAGTAGGGAGTAGGGAGTAGGGAGTAGGAACGCGAGCTTCAGCTCGCTCTGTGTGGTGGGATGATGCGATGGAAAGTAGCGTTGAAAAATGAAGGCTGAATGGGAAGTGGGAAGTGGGAAGGAGCGCCAGGCTCCAGCTTGGCTGGCTGATCGTCAATGGGGTAATCCGGACGTGATTATGAGGAAGCGGGCCGGAGGGTAAAGGGGGATTTTCGGTGGATTGCCGGTGTTCATTATTAACTTGATCAAGGAGATGAAGATGCTATCAAGGTTATCTATGACACGCTACTTATCT
>JBNNED010000330.1:0-5452 GCA_050285825.1 Verrucomicrobiales bacterium
CTTTTTGACGAGATCCTCTTTGCTCATGTCCTTGAGGTCAAAGCTCCAGTTGTCCGGTCCCTGCAGGATGCCGGAAGCGACCTTGCGCTGGTCCCGCATCGAGGAAAGAATACGCGCTTCGACCGAGCCCGTGATGGTCGAGAACGGCACGGCTTGCTCGACCGAGCTCATGACCGTCCAGCGGCCGGTGCCTTTTTGACCGGCTTTATCGACGATGAGATCGACGATGTCCTGACCCGTCTCGGGGTCTTTTTGTTTGAAAATGTTGGCCGTGATTTCGATGAGGAAGGACTCGAGGTCGCCCTCGTTCCACTCGGCGAAAATGTCCGCCAGTTCGGCATTCGTGAAGCCAGCGGCTTTGAAAATGTTGTAGGCTTCGCAGATGAGCTGCATGTCGCCGTATTCGATGCCGTTGTGGACCATCTTCACGAAGTGACCCGCGCCCCCTTCGCCGATGTGAACCACGCAGGGCTCGCCGTCGACCTTGGCGGAAATGCTTTCAAAAATCGGCTTCATGACCTCCCAGGTGCTTTCCGGACCGCCGGGCATGATGGACGGGCCTTTGAGCGCGCCTTCTTCCCCGCCGGAAACCCCGGCACCGATGAAGCGGAAGCCCGCCTCGCCCACGTATTGGTCACGGCGTTCGGTGTCGGTGTAAAGCGAGTTCCCGCCGTCGATGATGATATCGCCCGGATCGAGGAGCGGCATGAGGGACTTGATCACGGCGTCGACCGGACCACCCGCCTGCACCATGATCTGAATTTTGCGTGGCGTGGCCAGGCTCTCGACAAATTCCTCCAAGCTCTCACAACCGACCAATTTCTTGTCCGGGTGCTTCGCGACGAAGTCCGTCATCGTCTGCGTCGTGCGGTTGTAAACCGACACCTGGAAGCCGCGGCTTTCCACGTTCAAGACCAAATTCTGGCCCATCACAGCCAGTCCGATTAAACCAAAATCACTTTTTTCCATGTCAAAATCCCCAAAAGGGAAGCACGCCATAACCAAGCCCCCAGAGAAAAGCAACCCCTTTCTCGCCCTTCACCATGAACCGCGCTCATGGGAACGCGCGCTTCAAACCGCATTTCGCTGATCCAGCCACTCCTGAATCAGCGCGCTTCAAACCGCACCCACAGGGAACGCCCAAGCCCCTCAGCGGCGACGTCGCAATCCCACCAAAGCCCCCAAGAGGCAGAGGAGAGCCGATCCCGGCTCCGGCGTCACGACGAGATTATCAAGCGACCAAGTTTGCGCCTCACCGGTTCCCGTATTGGACCCCGAGAAAGTCAGTTGATTCCGCGTCGAGCCCGCACTCGTCTGATTACGGAAATCCATTCCCGCTTGAAAGACATTCGTCCCATCCGTCCCCGTCATCCGCACGTCATAAGTCTGCGCCGTGGGATCCACATCGACCACGAAGGAATAGGTCACCCCGTCCGCCAATTGCACGCCCGTCATCCGCATGTTTCCCGTGGTGAAGCCACCATCATTGGTCGTGCTTCCATTATCATAAAAATACCATTCCCCGTCATTATAAGGAGTACTGTTGGTAGTATTATCCCCGCCGACCACACCGATGATCCAGCCCCAACTCGTATTTGTTCCATATTCCGTGCCGGTGCCACTGCTACTCGAGCCATCATTCACCCCGATGCTGATGCGGTCGTTATAGGCATTGAACTGCGCCACCGGACTATCATAGCGCCAATCGAAGCTCACTTGGTAAGGAGCCGCCGTGACACTGGCGATACTGCGCCGAATGCCCGCACCCTGATTCGTATTCGTCCGCGTGAAGCTCAAATAAGAACCTCCACCATTGAGCGGGTTGCTCGTCTCGATACTCGGCGTGCCTTGCACATTCGACCAATCACCCGCCCAGCCCGAACCACCGCCGGGATAGCTATCAAAATCATCCAACATCACCGCGCCCTGACTCAAAGCGGCACCGGCACAAAAAGAAAGCGGGATCAGAATCCCCCGACGATTAAGTAATTGCTCATTCATAGTAGATACGCAGGCTATACCGCCCAAGCTCCCAATCAAGAAAAAACCCCGCAATCCACACATTTCCAAACATTTACTCCCACCGGAATACCCAGCTCCGGCCTGGCAAGACCTTCCTGACATTCTCCCTTTCCGCCAGCGGCTCCATCGGTTAAGAATCGACCTGATGAGCCGCTACCGCACTTCTCCCGCCGACCTCACCGGCATGCCGCCGGGCGTCCCCCACATCATCGCCAACGAAGCGGCGGAGCGCTTTTCTTTTTACGGGATGAAGGCCGTGCTCGCGGTCTTCATGGCCAAGTATCTCCACTTCATGGGCGAGAGCGCGGGCGAGGCCATGAGCGAAACGCGAGCCACCGCCAACGTCCACCTCTTCGCCTTTGCCGTCTACGTCACGCCTCTACTCGGGGCCCTCATCGCCGATCTTTTCTGGGGGAAATACCGCACCATCATCACTCTTTCCCTCGTCTACGTCGCCGGTCACGCCGCCCTCGCCTGCATGGGACTGGCAGGCGAAGCCGCTTGGTGGCTCGTGGCCGGACTGGCCCTCATTTCCCTCGGTTCCGGCGGCATCAAACCCTGCGTCTCCGCGCACGTCGGCGATCAATTCGGCGAGCGCAACGCCCACCTCCTGCCGAAGATTTTCAACTGGTTCTACTTCTCCATCAACCTCGGCGCGATGGTCTCCATGCTACTCACGCCCTGGCTCCTGGAATGGCACGGCCCGCACTGGGCCTTCGGCGTGCCGGGCGTCCTCATGGCCTTGGCCACCTTCGTTTTCTGGCTCGGGCGCGGACGCTTCACCCACGTCCCGGCGGATCGCGGTCGGCTCAGCCGCGAGTGGCGCAAGCCGGAAGTCCGACGCTCGCTCTGGCGCCTGGCTCCGCTCTACCTCTTCGTCGCCATGTTCTGGGCTCTTTTCGATCAAACGGGCTCGACCTGGGTCTTCCAGGCGCAGGACATGGACCGGCAATTTCTCGGCATGGATTGGCTCCCCTCCCAGGTGCAATCACTCAACTCCGTCTTCGTCCTCAGCTTCATCCCCCTCTTCGCTTACTTCCTCTACCCCGCGATTTCCCGCCTCTGGCCCCTCACTCCCCTGCGCAAGATCGGCCTCGGCCTCTTCCTCATGACCCTCTCCTTCGCCCTCGTCGCCGTCGTGCAGGCGATGATCGACGCCGGAGGCCGACCCAACATCGGCTGGCAAGTCCTCGCCTATGCCCTCCTCACCGCCTCCGAAGTCATGGTCTCGATCGTGGCCATGGAATTCGCCTACACCCAGGCTCCGCGCACCATGAAATCGCTCGTGATGTGCTTCTACCTCCTCGCCGTGGCCTTCGGGAACCTCTTCACCACCGGCATCAACCTCCTCATCGAAATCGCCGAACCTGAATTTTCCGAAAATGGCGTGAGCGCGGGCTACGACGTCCAATTCGGTACCGCCGACGACCTCGCCAAAACTCCGGACGGACTCCAATTCGCCGAAAAACCCCTCATCGACCAAGCCATCGCAAGCGTCGCGGCACGCGTCAGGGACGAAGGCGTCTTCCCGAAAGAATTCCACTTCGGCGAAGAATCACCCCTCCACTACCAAGTCCTCAACTCCCGCACCGTGCGCCTCTCCCACCCCGGCCCCGACGGCAACGCAAAGACCCCATGGGATGTCGGTGCCGTTCTCACCCTCCCCGAAGCGGCAACAGAAGAACGCCCGGGCTGGAGTGAGTCCCTCCGCCCCGACACCCCCTGGCTCGAGCGCCGAAAAGCCGAACTGGCGGCCAAAGACGTCGCCCCAAAAGAGCCCGCCCGCTACGCCGAGTTCTTCAGCACGGAGTACTACGCCGGGGGCGGCTCCCGACTCGAAGGCGCGCGCTACTTCCACTTCTTCGCCGCCCTCATGCTCGCCACCGCCCTCCTCTTCATCCCCTACGCCCTCAAATATCGAGGAAAAACATACTTGCAGGGTTAAACTTTCTTTCATAGTATCCCCTTCCCGACCCCACACACCCAAAACGATGTCTCAAAAAACCCTCATCCCCGTCTGCGCCGCCCTCATCAGCACCGCTTCCGCTTCCACCATCCTGATCGATTTTGGAAGCGAAGAACCAACTGCTGGAAACTGGAACAACATGAGTGGAGACGGCAATACAGTTGCGACCGTCAGCAGCGATCTCATTTACGACGATGGCAGCAGCTCGGGCTATACCCTCGCCGTCACTGACCCTTTCGCAAACACTAACACCGATGGCTATGATGGCACATCCGGCATCTATCCTCGCACGGCCAGCACTGACAACTGGTATGGCATTGATGAAAACTCGAGCTTTGGAGGCAACAGCAATCCGGATGGCAACTCCAGCCTCCGCGTTGGAAACTTAGACCCCAATCTCCTCTACTCCTTCACCTTCTTTGCCTCTCGCACGACGAACCAAAACCGCCAAACGCAATACACCGTCACCGGGAACAGCACCGGAGAAACGGTTGTCCTAGATCCCCACAACGCTGCGGCCAACGGCAACAGTACGAACACCGTCACCGTCTTCAACGTAGCTCCCACAGTCGGAGGTTTCATCGACATCGACGCCCAAAAAGGCCCGAACAACGCAAACCCAGAGGGATTCTACTACCTCAACGTCCTCGAAATCAACGTCGTCCCCGAGCCATCCACCGCCCTCCTTTCCCTCGCCCTCCCCGCCTTGCTCTTGCGCCGGAAGAGAAGCTAATCATTTCATAACCTCATTCAATCCATCATGAAATATTTTATTTTACTTAGCTCCCTCGTCCTCATCAGCACCGCCAACTCCGCCACCATCTACATCGACTTCGGCGGCTCCGATCACACTGGAAACTGGAACGGCATTGCGAGCACCAACGTTCACACCGTAAGCAACCTCATTGATAGCACAGGTGCCAACACCGGTTACGCCCTCAGTATCACGAATGATTTTTCTGGTGTGAACGGCAACGGAACCACTTCCGGAGGTCCCTATCCTGGCTTTGCCACAGACGATTCCCACTATGGTCAATCCACCAACCCCGCCGCCGCATTTCAACTTCAGAATCTCGACCCCAGTAAACTCTACACCCTGACCTTCTACGGCTCACGCATGAGTGTCAGTGACAACCGAGAAACGGAATACACTGTAACCGGAGACGGGGCCAGCCAAGTCCTCCTCCTTGATGTCGCCAACAACGTCACCGAGACCATCTCCACCACCACCATCACCCCTACCGCTGGCGGCATCATAACCGTCGACCTCCAAGAAGGCCCGAATAACACCAACAGCAGCGGTTTCTTCTACATCGGAGCTCTCGAAATCAACGTCGTTCCCGAGCCATCCACCGCCCTCCTCTCTCTCGCCCTCCCCGCCCTGCTCTTGCGCCGGAGAAGAAACTGAGTGAGCGATCCATTTCATCCAAAAAAGGCGCTTCCATCGAAGCGCCTTTTTTTGGG
>JBNNED010000331.1:0-2885 GCA_050285825.1 Verrucomicrobiales bacterium
ACCCCCGTTACCACGAACTCCCCCCCGCCGACCAAATCCGCGTCGCCAAGCTCTCCGCCCTCCTCCGCGTGGCCGACGCCCTCGAGCGCACCCACTCCCAGCGCGTCAAGGACATCCAGATCACCCGCAAGAACGCCCGCCTCACCCTCACCCTGAGCGGCGTCCAGGATGCCGCCGTCGAACGCCTCGCCATGCGCTCAAAAGGCCAACTTTTCCAAAACCTCTTCGGCTACGACCTCCTCCTCCAGGAAGGCTAATCCCCCCTTCATTCCTCACTCCTTTCTCCTACCTGCTTTCTACTTCCACATGAACATCAACCGCGAACTTTCCTGGATCGAATTCAACCAGCGCGTCCTCAACGAAGCTGCCCGCCTCGATCTCCCCGTCCTTGAGCGCTTGAAATTCCTCGCCATCAGCGCCTCGAACCTCGACGAGTTCTTCCAGGTTCGCGTCGGCTCCCTCGCCGTCCTCCGCCGCTCCGGCAACAAATCCAAAGACGCCTCGGGACTCACCCCCAACCAACAACTCACCGCCATCCGCAAGCGCCTTCTCAGCTTCAAGGACGAGCAATACGAGCTCTACCAGAACGCCCTCCTCCCCGCCCTCTCCGAGGCCCACATCCGCCTCCTCCCGCTCAAAGAGCTCACCCCCTTCCAAAAAAGCCAGATCACCGACACCTTCAACCTCAACCTCGCCCCCCTCCTCACCCCACTCGCCGTCGATCACGAAAAGCCCGAACTCCAGCTTCCGCCTCTCCAAATCACCATCGCCGCCCGCCTCATCGATCAGGAAAGCGGAGAAACCCGCTACGCCTTCGTCCCCATTCCGGAAAACGTCAACCGCTTCCTCTCCGTTCCTTGTGAAAGCGGCGACACCTTCTGCCTTGCCGAAGAGCTCATCGCCCACCTTCTCGACGACCTCTTCCCCGGAGAGCAAGTCGCCGCCACCGCCGTTTTCCGTCTCACCCGCAACAGCGACATCGCCGTCCAGGAGGAAGATGCCATCGACCTCGCCGGCGAGATGGAAGACGTCCTGACCGCCCGTCGTTTCAGCGAAGCCGTCCGCCTGGAAATCCTTCCCGGCACGCCGCGCGACCTCCTCCAGCTCATCAAAGACACCACTCAGGCCGGAAATCGCGAAATCTACCGCACGACGGGGCCCCTCGCCCTCAATGACTTCATGAGCCTGGCCTTCCTCTCCGGTTACGACCACCTCCGCCTCGAACCCTGGCAGCCCCAGCCTTCCCCCCACCTCGACCCCTCCGAACCCGTCTTCGACACCCTCGCCCGGCGCGACGTCCTCCTCTACCATCCCTTCGAGTCCTACGAGCCCGTCATCCGCCTCCTCGAAGAAGCGGCCACCGACCCCCAGACTCTCGCCATCAAACAAGTCCTCTACCGCACCGCCAAGGACTCCCGCATCATCGACGCCCTCATCCGCGCTGCCGAAAACGGCAAGCAGGTCACCGTCCTCGTCGAGATCAAAGCCCGCTTCGACGAATCCCGCAACCTCCACCGCGCCGACGAACTCCAGGCCGCCGGCATTCAAATCGTTTACGGCGTGAAAGGCCTCAAAACCCACGCCAAAGTCACCCTCATCATCCGCAACGAAGACGGTCGTCTGCGCCGCTACACCCACCTCGGCACCGGCAATTATAACGAATCGACCGCCCGCCTCTACACCGACGTCTCCTACCTCACCTCCCGCCCGGATTACGGCGCCGATGCCTCCTACTTCTTCAACGCCATCACCGGACGTTCCAAGCTCATCCGCTTCCAAAACCTCATCCCCGCCCCCACCCGCATGAAACGCCGCGTCCTCGAGCTCATCGAAGCCGAGACCGAGATCGCCAAATCCGGGGAAGAGGCCCACATCATGGCCAAAGTCAACTCCCTCCAGGACCCCGACGTCATCGACGCCCTCCTCAAAGCCGCCCGCGCCGGCGTCCGCGTCGACCTCAACGTCCGCGGCATCTGTTGCCTCCGCCCACCCCGGGGGAAAGCCGGACAAAACCTCAACGTCGTCTCGATCATCGACCGCTACCTCGAACACGCCCGCATCTTTTACTTCTCCCGTGCAGGCGACCCCGAAGTTTATATTTCTTCGGCCGACTGGATGGTGCGCAACCTCGAAAAGCGCGTCGAGCTCATGATCCCCATCCTCGAGCCCTCCGCCAAACGCCGCCTCATCAAAGCCCTCGAAAGCGCCTTCAAAGACAACACCCAAGCCTCCAAGCTCCAGCCTGACGGCAGCTTCACCCGACTCCAGCCCGGCCCGAACGAGAAAGCCGTGCAATTCCAAAAAGTCATGCAAAACAAGGCCGAAAAAGCGGCCAAAAAACGCGCCATCGAACGCCGCAGCACCTTCGAACCCCACCGCCCCCAGTAAACACGGAACGCGGGTGCCATGCCCTTCGGGTGCTTCAGCCCGCAAAAAAGAGACGTGCGTTATCAACCCGCAAAAAATCCCACTTTTTCTTTCCACTCCAAACAACATCTTTTAAACAGAACGCATGACCTTGCGTTTCTCTGCCCTCATCTCCCTGCTCAGCCTCTCGCTCCCGGCGGCCGAGCCCCCGCCAAACCTGGCGCGCCAGGCCCAGGTCCAGACTAGCTCCGCCACCCAACGCGCCCCCTTGGCCATCGACGGAGACGCCTCTGACCAATCTCGCTGGATCAGCAAAGCCACCCCCGGCAAAGCCCACACCCTGACACTCACCTTCCCGGAAAAAACGACCCTCGGCGGCGTCCACCTCTACACCGGTTACCGCAACGAAGACCCACCCGCCGCCCTCCATTTTGAATTCCTCAGCGAGGGAAAATGGGTCACCATCCCCTCCGCCGAAGTCCGAAATAACACCAGCACGGCCCTGCGCCTCCCCTTCG
>JBNNED010000332.1:0-3663 GCA_050285825.1 Verrucomicrobiales bacterium
AGCTTTCTTGCCGGGCCGGGCTGTTGTTCATCTGCTGGGAGATGACGAGGAGGAGCAGGAGGAGAATGACGGCCCCGAGGACGATGCCGAGGATGAGGTTTTGGTTCGAGGCGGGAGTGGCGGCTCCGTTCGGGTTCGGGCTGTCGTTTTGGGCGTTTTCGTCTGACATGGCTGGCGGGGGTCTGGGTTAAATCTGGGGCGGGGTGTTGTTTTTGGCGATGTGATCGAGAAGTCCGTTCACAAAGGAGGCCGAACGGGTGGCACCGAAGCGCTTGGCCATTTCCACGGCTTCGTTGATGATGATGGCGGGAGTGAGGTCCTCTCCGTGGTGGATTTCCCAGGCGGCGAGGCGGAGAATGGCGAGATCGACCCGAGAGAAACGCTTGAGGTCGAAATTTTCCGCCGCGGCATCGAGTTCACGGTCGAGGCTCTCCTGCTCGTTTTCGATGCGGGCGGCGAGCTCGCGCGCGGCCTCTTCCAAGGCGTTCATTTCCAGCTGGCTCTGGCGCAGGTGGGCGAGTTCGCGTTGCTTCGGGTGGGCGAGGGGGTTGATGAGCTGGCGGGCGCGCTGGTCGAATTCCTGCAATTTGGCGCAGATCGTTTCCAGAGCTTCGGCGAGGGCCGGTGGGAAGTTCGTGAACTGGCCGCGCAGTGCTTCGCGGGATTTCGTCAGGGCGGCGATGTCGGCGAGCAGGCGGCGGAGGTCATCCTGCCAGCGGCCGAGGTCGGCTTTGACGAGCCGGGGAAGGCTTTCCAGCTTGTCACACCATTGGCGCTCCTGCTGGAGGTGCTTGGAGAGCTTGCGGGCGAGTTTGCCATCGGGGTCGGCGAGGTTGATGGCAGAGGAGGCGTCGTGGGCGACGTTGTGGAATTTCTCGACGGTGCTGGGGCGCGCTTGTTGCCAGTGGGTGAGGAGTTTGAGGCGGGCGCGGTCCCAGGTGATGAGGCTGTGCTCGTGGATGAGACGCCAGATTTCCTCCTCGTCGCGTTCGGCGGGCCGGGCTTCGCGGGCGTAAAGGAGCTGGACGGTGGCTTCCCGGATTTTTCGGCGACTAGGCATTGCGGGGATGGAGTCGGATGGATTTTTTGCTTTGCAGGATTTCCGCCATGACCTCGATCATGCCGGCGGCGCTGCGGGCGGCTTCACGGCCGCGGTTGAGTTTCGAACCGATGCAGCGGGCGTAGGCTTGTTTGTCGTCATCGACGAGGAGGACTTCGTGAATGACGGGGGTGAGGTGATCGAGGGAAAGCTGCTGGAGGGAGGTCGTGACGGATTGGGCGACGAGGTCGCCATGGGCGGTGCTGCCACGGATGATGAGGCCGAGGGCGATGACGCAGTCCGGCTTTTCTTTGTCGAGAACGGCTTTGGTGGCGAGAGGGACTTCGTAAGCACCGGGGACGCGGAAGAGATCGACTTTCGCGGCGGGAAGAATCTCGTTGAGTTCGTCAATGGTGTTTTCGACGAGGGCGTCGGTGAAGGTTTCGTTAAATTCCGAGGCGACGATGCAGATGTGGTGTTTTTGGCCGGCCTGCGTTCGTGGTTTGGGTGGAATGGTGGATGACACGAGGGACGGTATGGCGTTTCGGGGCGGGCTTGTCAACGCGCTATCTTTGTGCGGTGGCGGGCGATTCGGGCTTGCGGTGGGGGCGGGGGGCTGGCTAGGTGGCGGGGATGAGTGAAGCGATCGATCGGCTGGAGGCCTGCCTGCGGGCGGGGGTGCGGGAATTCGTCCTCTGCGGCGGGGCGCGGAATGCGCCGCTCATCGAGGCTTTGGTCGCGCGCGAGGACGTTCTTCTCTGGCGGCATTTTGAAGAGCGGGGCGCGGCGTTTTTCGCGCTGGGGCGGACGATGTCGACGGGGGAGCCCTGCGCGGTGGTGGTGACGAGCGGGACGGCGGTGGCGGAGTGCCTGCCCGCCGTGGTGGAGGCTTTTTATCAGGGGCGGCCACTGGTCGTCATTTCGGCGGATCGCCCGGAGCGTTTTCGCGGAAGTGGAGCGCCGCAGGTGATTGAGCAGGAGGCGATTTTTTCGTCCTACGCCTGGCGCGGGGAGGGCTGGGACGGGGCGGGGCCGTGGCATGTCAACGTGCCGCTGGAGGAAGATGAAAAAGTGAACTTGGCGGGGGAAGTCGGGGAGTTCCGTCAGCCGAAAGAGGGATTTTCGGTGAGTGCGCTGGCGGAGTTTTTGCGGGAGGGGATTTTCCGGGGACTGATCGTGATGGTCGGGGGCTTGGAAGAGGAGGAACGCGAGGAGGTTTTGTGGTTTTTGAAGGATCTCGGGGTGCCGGTGCTGGCGGATGCGACGAGCGGCTTGCGGGAGAAGTTGGGAACTCTCACCGCGACGGGTGGGGATGCCTATTTCCGGCAGAGACCGCCGGGGAAGGTGCTGCGGCTGGGCGAGGTGCCGGTGGGGCGTTTTTGGCGGGATTTGGAGGACTTGCCGAAGGTCGAGGTGCTTTCGGTCTGTCGCAATGGTCTGCCGGGGCTGGCGCGGGAGAGTCGTGTGATCAAGGGCGCGGTGGGTCGCATTTTGCGTGGGCTGGGGCCGGTGGAAGAGGTGGGGGATGTCCTCGATGACTTGGCGGCGCTGCGGCGTCGCCTGGGAAAGGTGGACGAGCTTTTGGAGGCCTGTCCGGACAGCGAGCCGGCGCTGGTGCGGGCGGTATCGATGTTCGCGACGACGGGAGAGAGTGTTTTTTTGGGGAACAGCCTGCCGATTCGCGAGTGGCAGGATTTTGCGCAGCGCGATCTCGCCTACGGGGAGCTGCGGGCGTGCCGGGGGGTGAACGGGATCGACGGCCAGGTTTCGGCGTGGTTGGGCGCGACGGCGGCTGAGTTGGGGGCCTGGGGGATTTTCGGGGATCTGACCGCGCTTTACGATGCGAGCGCGCCGGCCTTGCTATCGCAGGTCGAACAGCGGGGGCGGGTGCTCGTGGTGATCAATAACGCCGGGGGGCGGATTTTCGAGCGATTGCCGCGTCTGGCGGGGATGGATGAGGTGGCTCGGGAGGCGCTGGTGCAGCCGCAGGCCGTGGATTTCGAAGCTTGGGCCGCGATGTGGGGGATGGATTATGTGCGCGTGGCGGCGGCGGAAGATTTGGACGAGTTCGAGGAGGGAGAGGCTTGTTTGCTGATGGAGTTGAGGCCGGATCAAGAGCAGACGGAGGAGTTCTGGCGAGCTCTCGGGAGTTTGTGAGCGTGCTCAGGGAAAGGCCGACTCCGGGGCTTCGGAGGATTCGTTGAGGATGAAGCGGATGGCGGTGAAAACGCGCCAGGAGCCGACGACGTAGAGCTCGTTGTGGCCGGAGTCTTCGATGGGGAGGAAGTATTTTTTCTTGGAGGGGGAGCGGTGGTAGAGCTTGATGCCTTGGGAGATGGGGATGATGCGGTCGTCGATGCCGTGAATGATGATGAGGGGGGTGTCCACCTGGGCGAGGTTGTCACCGTTCGGGAAGCGGTCGCCGGGAAAGAGAGGAATGCGGGTGGCGACCTGGTAGGCGGTGTGGAAGGGGGCGAGGAGGACGACGGCGCGGTGGGGGACGCGGGCGGCGAGGTGGCAGGTGGGGCCGGAGCCGACGGATTGGCCGCAGAGGAAGATTTTGTCGGGATCGGTGCCGAGCTCGTCGCGAAGGTAGTGGTAGGCGGCTTCGGCGGCGCGGTAGA
>JBNNED010000333.1:0-12727 GCA_050285825.1 Verrucomicrobiales bacterium
CTCCTGAAAGAAGCGTGCGAGCGGGCTACGGGCTTCCCGGATCCCGTCGCAGGTGCTGTGGCGCTCCTGCGCGTCAGTTGCGGGTCAAAGGCCTTGCCCTGCGAGCCCTCGGCCGGAAGAGCGCTGCCGAAGAAAACGAAGAGCTAAACTCTCAGGCCAATGAAGATCGCGCTCAAAAACGAGGGAACTCACCACTGGCTGGCTGGTCAGCCGGGGGTGAGCGAGCGCACGCATTCCTCCGCTGCCGGTCTTGCTTTCGGGGGCGAGGTCATTCAGGACCCGCAGACGGCCATCCGCGCCGCCGCCAAGGTTTGGCAGGATCGGGGGAACTACGAAGGCTCTGTCAGCTTCAGCACCACTCGGAAGTTCACCACGAAGGCCGCCGCCGAAGAGTTTGCCGCTCTCTATGATCTTCTTTGGCCTCGCACCGGAGACCTTGATTTATACGGGGCGGACGGACAGATCGTCGCCCGCCTCACCAATGTCCTGGTGTCTCCTCCCAGCCGGAGGGTCTACGGGGTCTCCGTCGATTTGGATTACACCGTGGTGGGCGGCCTTATGGAAGCACCCGAGGGAGGTGGCTTTGATGACCCGGAATACACCATGGCTGGAGAGGCCGTCACCATGAACGGCCAGGCCATTGTCTAACATTCAAAGAATAAGATCACATGCCAAAACCAATTGAAGACAACGATAATGCGCGGGACTTTCTCGGGCACTTATCCTCCGCCTCCGCCTTGAGTGCAGGCGTCAAATCATCCTTGCAGTCCTTGTTCGGTGTCTCTCCTGACTCCCACACTCACACATGGACATCGATCACCGGGAAGCCTGCGACCTTCACGCCATCGGCTCACACTCATGATGACCGGTATTACACTGAGACTGAGGTGGATGGGTTTCTTGTCAACTACTCTACTAATGGACACACCCATTCATGGGGAGCGATCACCGGAAAGCCGAGCACCTTCGCGCCATCGACTCACAACCACGATGATCGGTATTATACCGAGACTGAGATAGATGGGTTTCTTGTCAACTACTCTACTAACGGACACAGCCATTCATGGGGTCAAATCACCGGGAAGCCGAGCACCTTCGCGCCTTCCGCGCATAATCACGACAATCGTTATTACACCGAGACGGAGATTAATGGGTTCGCAAGCAATCCTTTTAGTCTGGGTTCTTTAGGTGTAGGGAACTGGCGAAACGCACTAGGGATCAGTGATTACAACGGCACTTACGTTAATGTTGCCGAATTAAACAAAATCCCTCGAGCCTACGCCGCCTCTTTCGGAACGGCTATCAATGTAGGTCAAGGGATCGAATCCTACAGTGGTTACGCTCTCACTATTGGTAATGGTAGCAAGATAGTGGCGTGGAGTTCTGTCGGAAGTAACGTAAGAGCTCACTTTGAGGCTCGGACTATTAGAGCGTATAACTCCACGGGAACGGCTCACGTCTCGCTGAGCCACACGGGCATCTACAGCTATTCAAGTTACGACATTGAGGTGGCATCGACTAACAGGAGAGTCCTCCTTGGTTCATTCTCGTCAAATCCGAGTGCGTCCGTGGTTTTAGGGCGAGCCTCTAATTCTTATGTCGGGTTCTTTGGTTCTGATGGTCGAACAAAACCGACTATCTCCTATGACGGGAGCAATCACTCTGCTGCGCTCAACAGTTTGCTCACCGAACTACAGGCGATGGGACTCATTAATTACAACTACACGGGGGCTTAATGAAAACTAAGATCATCCATTTCACTCACCGGAAGGACAGACGGGAGAATGTTCACCGACTCTTGAGGCAGGCGTCTGCATTTTCCGAGGCTTCCATCCAGCACGCCTTTGCTCCAGTTTGGGAACAGGAGCGGGAGCGCCGGGCCATCATCGGCAGTTCAGTGTCAGCTCTCTTGGCCTATGAGGATTGCCGGAATGAGGATTTGTGCCTGGTGCTGGAAGATGACGCCAAGTTGACTTCCGACTTCACTATTCCTCGCTTGCCTATGGGCTGCGGTGCTTGCCTCTTGGGAGGCGAGACGCCCAATGTGTTCCCTTCTTCTCATGAGGGTTTCTATGAGGTGGAAGACCCTTGGTTCGGCGCTCATGCCGTCCTCTTCAACGTGCCAACGCTGGAAGAAAACAATTTCTTGGAGGCGGCTTACAAAGCTCTTGCGATGCACGACATCTCGCCAAGGGGCGCTTGTTGGGAGGGGGTCATCACGGGAGTCATGAGAACCCTGGGTCTGAAGACGCTGCGCCGGGAGCACATGGACTTCACGACGATTGATTCACCTTCTGAGCGCTCTGAGATCCCGGTTCCGCCGAGGCAAATGCTTTCGGCCTCAGAGTCTCACAGCTACCGGGTTGAGCAGTCCCACCCCGTTCAGCGAGCGCCAGAATCACCTATCAGAGAATTCAAACCATGATCCGCGCATACTACTGGGGGCAAGATTCCATGATGCACAACTTTGGCGACTTCGCCGCCGAGGTGCTGCTGAATGAATTGTCTGAATCTTGGCAGCTCGACGGGAATACCCCGACGCACTTCGTCTGCGGTTCGCTACTCGATGAGTATTTCTTCCGGCAGTTCCAGCCGGAGATTGCCTGGGGATGTGGTGCTCAGGGAAAAGGGAAGCCGGATCTCTCCAAGACGAAAGTCCCCCTGGTCCGAGGCCCTTTGAGCCGGGACTGGCTGGGCTTGCCGAAGGACACCCCGCTGGGGGACAGCTTGTTGATTTTGCCCTCATTATTCAACCCTCCTCCAGTGAAGCGCAGCCCTGCTTACTTTCCTCACTGGGAGGATATTATAGGGGCTTCACCCGAGGGATTGAATCCGATTCTCCCACTGGTAAAAAATGAAGATGAATGGGAGCAGCAGTGTGATGAATTGCTCTCATCCGAGTTCGTATTGTGTGGATCGCTGCACGCCGCTGTCGTCCGCCATGCTTTCGGCTTGCCCTGGGCATGGTGCCCACTGAGTCCCGAGAGAATCGCCCTTCCTTTCCGCTGGCTTGACTGGTTCGCCTACCTGGGGGTTCGGCCTGAATACGTGACCAGCTTGGAGCATGGGCGCATTTGGTGGGATCGAAACCGAAGCAAGATGCGCTGGCCGGATCAAGCTGAACTGATTTCCACCCTTCCTGAAAACCTACAACCCAAATCAAAATGAGCATCCTAGCACCACCCGTCCAAACACCTGAATCTGAGTCTTCAGCGAAGGCTCTCAAGCAAGACATCCGCAACATTGTTGCTTTCCTAAAAGGTTCGTGGGAGCAGAGCATGAACCGGATTTGGGGGGAGCCGGGGCGGTTTGACCGAGAGAAGACTGAGGCCGTCCTATCCTCTCTGGGGACGGATGCGGCGGAGGCTTTTTCGCTCTCCTCGGATTTGGTCGCTTTCTTGGTAGGCTTGCTTCAAACCCGCGACCCCGGTGCTATCGCGCCGATCTTGGCGAGGGTGGAATCTCTGCCTGCATTCACTGCCCATGAGGATGGGACTGTCACCCTTGATCCTGAACCGGAACCCGAAGAGCCAGAAGCATGAAACACATCGTCCTCCTCGCACTCATCCTCGCCCTCGTCGCCTGCTCAAAGACGCAAGCGATCCTCGGTGGGATCGGCGCGGCTGTCGTCACCGGAGTGATCATCGCGGGCGGGGATGGTGGCTCTAAACCGACACCGCCCGCTGAGGCGATCACCGGCGCTGATCTGTCCGGCATGATGTTGGGAAAAGGCGGCATGCTCCTCGATGAGCTGCACGTCCTGCACGTCGCCCACTGGCCCGATCTGACCGGGAAAAATGTCAGCTTTCGCGCGCGTGATGGATCGACCGCAACGCGGCGCGTCGTCGCCATCGAGGTCATCTCCCCGGTGGAGGTCGCCGACCTGTGTCTGCTCACCCTCGACCGCCCGCTCGACCTCACCAAACACACGGCCCTACCCATCGCCCCGGCTCGACGCGGCATGGACGTGACCGTGGTTCGGCTCGACCGACCACCGCTCGCGACCCGCCTGCGCTCCGTCAGCAAAACCCGCCTCACCGCCTCCGCCGCCTACGAACCGACACCCGAGGGCGAGTCCATGCACACCGGCGGCAACGAGCTGCGCGCCGGAGACTCCGGCAAGCCCTGGCTCGCCGAGGTCGACGGGCGCATCTGCCTGATCGGACTCAGCTCACGCGGATGGCACGGCGAAAGCCCACACCTTTATCACCTCATCCCGTCCACTAAATAACCATGGCAGACGAAAAAAATATCCCAATCAATTTCCGCACCAATGCGGACACCTCTGGGGCGAAGCAGGCCGAGAAAAGCATCGAGGGTGTCGGCCAGGCGGCCAAGGACGCCGAGGGCGAGGTCAAGGGCTTCGGTGGCCAGGAGTTCCTACAGCCTCTGATCACGGAGACGGAAAAAGCCGTCCAGCTCCTCGAAGAGATGGAGGCCGCAGCCATCGAGACGGCGGAGGAGGTGGCCAAGATCCAGCCTGGTGGAGAGCAGGGAAATGGCGACGACTTCACCGCCCCACTCAAAGAGCAGCTGGAGCAAATCAAGGGTCTCAAGAAAGAGGCCAGCGACCTCGGCGACCGCCTCAAGGACGATACCGCGAAGGGGGCCAAGAAAGCTGCCGATGGTTTCGACGACATGGGGCGAAACATCAAAGTCCTCAAGCGCCTGGAGATGGCTCAGGCCGCAGGCGAGATCGGGCGTGTGATTACTGACATGGCGGACGCGGCCCGAGACCACGGTTTCGATGAGCTGGCGAACGGAGCCGATCTAGCGGGCGGCGCTCTCACCAGAATTTCTCAGCTTTTTATTTCAGGCATGGGAATCATGGAGCTCATGCCGCATCTCAGTTCCGTGAAGGCCGCCTTGGGAGGTGTTGGTCAGACGGCGGCGCGCATGGCCGGTCCGATTGGCGCGGCTGCGGCTGTCGGCTGGGGACTAAAAGAGGCACTGGAAGGCGTCGCCGAAGCGAATCATGCAGCGAGCGAAGCGCAGTCTCGGTATCTCATGGGCTTGCGCGGAGGCGGGAAATCTGAAGCGGAACGGGCTGAAATCATCAAAGCAGCGACGGAAGAGACCAACAAGGCCTACGACTCTGAAATCGCGAAAATCGAAGAGCTGAAAGCAGCGAGGGACACGCTGCTGACCCGCCGGGAGAGAGAGGCGGAATTAAAGCATGATGAGGTGGATTTCCAAGAGGAGAAGGATATGGCCGAGCTCAGGGAGAAAAAGGAAAAAGACCTGATCAGCGATGAGGAATACGAGCGGGAGAAATTGAAGATCCGCGCAGGTGCCCGGAATGAACATCACAAGATCGACCAGCAGCTCATCCAAGACCAGATCGAGAATGAGCGTGGCAAGGTCCAGGAGCACGCAAGTGGCCGTGAGCGCAAAGAGAGGGAATTGGCTGAAAAAGAAGGTAGGCTTAACCAAGGTGTTGAGGCCGGGCGTCTCACTGATGAGGAAAGGAAGGATATTCGGCGTAATATCGACTTTGCTAACCGAACCAAAGACCCCGTGGAAAAAGAGAATATTCTCTCTGAAAACGAGCGGATTCTTGCGGAAGCAAAAAGGCGTGAAAAAGAAGCTTTGAAGGGCAGCGATCCAGAGGGACTGCGAGCTGAGATTGAAACACTGAAGGAACAAATTGAGGAGCTCAGGGCTAAGGAGAAAGACGCTGAAAAAGAGGCGCAGCCACGAATTGAGGAACTAGAGTTTAGTGGAAAGAGAGCAGATCTGAATAACAGCCGCCGGAATGAGCTGGATCAGGCGGAATATCGTGGTTTGGAAAGAATCGAACGGGCGCGGAAGAAAAAAGAGGCTGAGGCCAAAGCGAAGAAGGAAGCGGACAAGGCGAAAAAGGAGGAGGAAAAAGCCCGGAAGAAAGAGCGCAGCACCCTCTCCACAGACGCGGCCCAAGCGGGGCAAGACGCCTTGCGGCTGATCTCGGCTGAGATTAACGAGTCCTTGAAAAGCCGCGCAAAGCTGGACGGGAAGACTGGTGACGCACGCGGCGCGAGAGAACTCGTCGAGCCACTGCGCCGAGCGATCAGGGAGCTGACCCAAGACGGCGCGACTACCAGCGAAATCGGCGAGGTGGTGCGCCTCATCAATGAGCTTGGCCCCATGCTGGGCGGCCTGAACGAAAAACAACGATCGGACATGGTTGCGCTGAAGAACTCATTGAAAGCTCTTCAGACCAAGGTGAAGAACGTCGAAGGCCAGATCAAGCACGGGAACAGATGAGAAAGAACCTGCTGAAGTGTAATTGCCTCTCGTGCTAGAATCCTGCCGCTATGAAGAATAAAAAACAGAAAATCAGCCACTCAGTGATAGCTCTACTCGTGATTGGATTGGCGTTGTTTGGATTCACTTATTTCCTCATAATCCAACCCTCGCAGAACAAAATTCAATCGAGTGAATCACGATCTGACTATCTAACGGATTTGCGGGGCGGCTCGTCGAGCGATGAGAAGTTCGCGAAACGGAATTTAGAAAAAAAGCAACGTGATTTAGAGCGGGCTAGATCCGAATTCAATGAGGCGGAAGGACGATTGGCAGTGCGCGATGCAGAGCGAAAATTAGAAGCGGCTGAGGATGCAGTAAAATCTGCCGAAGCTCACTATAATAAAGTCGTTAAGGAAAATGAGTAACTGGAGCATCAGCATCAACGGGGCCGCCGCCGTGCCGGTCGCAAGCATCGGTCTCAGCGTGGCCTCGGTGGAGTTCGTGGATCAGGCCACTTCCTCCGCCGTCCTGGAGACTGGCGCGCGGGTGGACTCAAACGGCCCGTTGAGTGCTGGTGATCAAGTTCAACTTTTCCGCAACTCAGACCGCTTCTTCCAAGGTCGGGTGCTCGCGCCCTCGCCCTCAGCGTCTCCGGACTCAGAATCAATCAGTTATGAGGTCCTGGACGTGTGGGACGAGCTGGAGCGCACGCTCTACCAGCAGACCTGGAAACGCGCTTTTGCCAGTGGCGAGGAAGCGGCGGAGGCCACCTATTACTCGCCGCGCGTCACCATCGGACTCGACCCTGACGGCCAACGTCGCGGAGCGGGCGGCACCATCAGGGACGCTCTCGCGTTCGCCGCCGCCTGCGGGATCGACATTGCCGCCGGAACGATTGGTAACGGCGTGCCCCTGCTGCCTTCCGAAGAGCTGAGCATCACCATTGCAGAGGTCTTGCGGCGTTGTATGAAGTGGCAGCCCGGCTCTGTCATGTGGATCGACCATGCCCCGGAGACTCCGACTCTGCGCGTCACTCCGCGCGGCTCCCTCACCGAACTCAGCTACCCGGCCTTCGACCACCCGGTCCAGTCCATGTCGCCCCGCCCGCGACCCGATCTCGTCCCCACCGGCGTGCGCATCCTCTATGAATCCACGCACACCGTCGCCGACGACACCTGGCGCACAACCCACGAGGACAAATACCCCGGCACAACCTCACCCACCGACCCCTACGCTCTCCAAGCCGTCATTCCGCTGCGCGGCCTGCAAGCCCAGATCCAAAAGCAAGAGGTCAAGACGCGCGCGATCCCCAATGACGACGACACGTCCGGAGCCAAGGCCTATCTGAAGAAAAAGTTCGCAGACCTCGCCAAGATCGATGACACGAAGTGGAGCGTGAGCGAGTGGACGCGCGAGCTGGTTGACGAGAGCGAAGACGACGACGATCCGGGGCCGGTCAACCCGGAGGCCGAGCCGTTGAACGTGGGGAGCGCGGATGACCTCCCGCGTGAACTCGTGAGCGGGTCGATCACCGACTGGATGCGCAAGAGCCGGGGGGCGGTCTTCATCCAAGCGACGATCAATGACGACGGCCTCGATGAGGACGACAAGGCGCTCGTTTTCGGGCCGGTCAGCGAGCGGGCGCTCAACTTCACCGTCAACGCCACTGATGCCGTCACGAAGGTCTACAAGGGCACCTCGCAATGGACCGCCGCCGAGGAAATCCCCGGCGGCCTCGCCCAAGCGATCTACAGCGAACTTTCGGTCACGCCCTGGGAAGGTTCCCACACCATGCACGCCGATGGTGTCGGCACGCTGCCCAAGCTCGGCACCAAGCTCAACCTCACCGGTGGCCGTAGTGAGTGGGCGTCTATGAACGCGCGAGTTTACGGCATCAGCATCGAGGTCGACGATGGAAGCGAGAGCGTCACCATTTCCTACGGCCCCAGCCCCCATCTCAGCCCACAAGACCTTTTGGAGTTTCAAAAGATGCTCCGCCAACCCGTGACCTGGTGGACAAGTCAGGAGCGCACCAGCGCGCAGCACGGGGCCGAGGGCGGCGCGAGCGCCCACCAAGACACCATCGGCCCTTACCATCAGCCCGAAACAACCAGCCTCCCCGGCGGCGCTGGCGGAGGGGAGGCGGGGAACGTCCCATGGCAGATCACTACGAACGAGGACGGGGGAAGTTTTACGGCGCAGGTGAGTTCCGCAGGCAGCGAGGTCTATCAGGTAGAGAGTAATGCGGTGGACGCCGACTCAATTACCAACTTCGACACCGACCTCTCGCTGTCCGCTAGTGTGAATTTCATCTACCTTGTGCGCGAAAAAGACGGCAGCGGGAACCTCGTCAAGTTTCTCTTCGAGGTCGAGAGCACTGTCGAGCCGATGACGGAATCGGCGACCAGCGGATCCACCACGTATCAGACCATCTCCCGGCGACTCATCGGAGTGGTGACGATCACGGGCGATCCTGGTGAGGAGTCCGCCGTGATTGATCAGGTGACGCGCACGGCTCTGACCTGGGAGTGGTATGTCGCCCAAGGCTACGGGGCGCAAATCCTAAGGCCATACTAACATGAAATTTTCTCGCGCAATCGGCATGAACTTTTTCGGTGGGTATGTCCCCAGCTCTCGAAATTGGCTCAAGCCTTTCGACCCCGCTGGCGTCGGGGCGGACAAGATTATTTCCGAGCGCGGTATTGAAATGTCGATTTCGGAGGCTACCGAAATGCTGTTCCGCGTCCGCGAGTGGGAAGCTGAGCTGACCTATTCTCGCGACGGCACAAGCTACAACTTCTCCCGCGACGTTGGAGACGGGGATAGGCAGGCAGGAGCCATCACGAGCGAAGCCCAACTCAACCGCCGCACGATTGGCTGGCGGGCAGGAGGGGTCTATGGAGCGCCAAACGCCCTCGTTTACATTATGGGCCACCTCTCAATTGGGTATGACCATTTCCACTGGGATGAGACGGGAGACGTTTTTGGAGGGGCTACAGTAGCGGCCCCCTTTGATGGCACTGTAAAGCTACTCGTCACCGTGGACGCTGGGGACGTCTCCATGGGTGGCTATGGCGGCGGCGGTGCCACGCCGTATAACCAAGGCGTCACAGGCACCGTCGAGTTTCTGGGCAAAACCTTCACTGCGCCTATCTGGGCAAACCTGCCGACCACCCACTCGGAGCCCTATGAGTCGATCAGTTGCAGCCTGGTCGCGACTAAATATTGGAGCTACGGAGGCACCTATAACGAGACCACGGGCGCGGCCCTCTAGCCGCCCACCCCCATCACCGAGCCGCACGCTCGTTGCAGAGTGAGCGCGGGGCGCTTGCGGCGGGAACTAAAAAGCCGCTTTTTCTCAAACCTCTGTCAAATTTTCTCAAACCTGATGGCGCGTTACACCCGACGATCTCACCGCGCTTCTCAAGCTAGTGCCGGGTCTACGCCTAGACCGAGGCTTACTCGAAACATGCGCCGCCGCCCCGCTCAGAATGCCAAACTGCATTCATCAGAAAACGGACAAACCCGCCCGCCTTCTCTACCTCAACCCAATTTTCTAATGAACACTTCCACAAATCTCAAAAAATCAAAACTCCAACAAACAGCCGAGGACCTCGAAGCCGAGGCCAATACTGCCGCCCTCAAAGGAAAAGCTCCTAATGAAGCCCTGCGTGAACTGCTGGAGACTGTTCACGAAGAGGATTTTCAAGAGCTCGCAAAATCATATCTGGAGAAAAAACTTTGTGATGCCGAAGGCAAGCCACGTAAGCCAACCCAACGAGAAGCCTCTGTCATCATCACCGATCATTTCATCTATTCGCTCAAAGCGAGAGGATCAGGACTCGCTATCATCGACCAATTGCCGCACGCCTTTCTAGGAGACCATTGGCTACCCCTGGACAAAGATTCAATCTTGCGCGCGATGGGGACTTTCGCACAAAAAATCGGTCACCGAGTCAGCGATGCTCGACATCACTTTTTCCGTGAAGACCTCCTCAAGCAACTTCACTGTGTTGCCGATACCATTCAAGCCGACGAGTCCTCAATCGTGGTGAATTTTCTGAATGGCACTCTACGCATTAGTGACCAAGGCCAAGAGCTCCACCCGCATCGACGCGAGGATGCCTTGACCTATGTTTTGCCCTTCGACTATGAGCCCGAGGCGGAATGCCCGATGTTCGACCGCTTTCTTGATCGAGTCTTGCCGGATGAAGAATGCCGTACCGTGCTCATGGAGTTTTTCGGCTGGATCTTCTTGCGAGATTTAAAGCTGGAAAAAATGATGATTCTCTACGGATCAGGGCATAACGGCAAATCGGTCGTTTTCGACATCATTACTGCACTTTTGAGCAAATCGAATGTTTCCAACTTGGGGCTTTCTACTTTGGAAGACCCCAAACGCCGAACTCCTATGCTTGGGAAGCTTCTCAACTATGGCAGCGAAATCAAAGGCAACCTGGACCCAGATTTGCTCAAAAATATCTCATCAGGTGAGCCGCTAGAATTCCGCTATCTGTTCAAAGACAACTTCACCTCATCGAACTTCGCACGCTTGGTTTTCAATGCCAATACCCTCCCAACCGAAACAGAATGCACCGATGGCTTTTTCCGCCGTTTTCTCATCATCCCCTTTGAGCAAACCATTACCGAGGACGAAAAAGACCCGGAACTAGCCACCAAAATCATCAAGCATGAACTCGCTGGCGTCATGATGCGTGTCCTTGCCGGCATGAAAAGAGTTCAGCAAGCGAGAGCCTTTAGCCCATGCCGCAAAGCCGATCAGTATTTGAAAGCCTATCAGATGGAGAGCGATACCGTGGCTCAATTTCTCGAAGATGCTGGTTACCAAATCAGCACCGATGCCATCCAAGCCAAGGGCGAGTTTTACCAAGAATACAAAGAGTATTGCATCATGAACGGCTTCCGCCCCTTGGGAAATAAAAACTTCAGCCAGCGACTCGAACGTCACCACCGTATCCCCAACGGGAAAAGCGGTTCATTGCGTTACTGGAGGCTGGAGAAAAATAATAACATCTAACTTTTACCCGTCCAAGCGTCCCAAGTGTCCCAATTCACCCTGACCACAATTCTCAATATTGGGACACTTGGACGACTTGGGCGGTCTTTTTAAAAAGGAAACATTTTCCTCGGCCTCCTTCCGCATTCTCGAATAAGGCGCTTGCTAAGCCTCTATTAAATAATGATTATTAAGTCATGATTTTTAAGGAATTATTCGAAAACAAAGGCCTTTCTCTAGACCGCCTCAAAAGCTTCATGGAGGTGGTCGAGGCGGGTAGCATTGTCCTGGCTGCGGGACAGGATCCGAACCGGCAAAGTCAGTTCAGCCGCCAGATCAAGGAGCTGGAATTTTTTTTTGGAGCCGAGCTCACGCGTCGAGAAGGGCGTCGCATCACCATCACGGAGGAAGGCGAACGCTTGGCCCGCATCATTCGCTCTTCGTTCACGGACTTGAGCGATTTTCGGGCCGATTCACAACACGAAGCCAGGCGTGTCGTCTTGGCGGCGGGCGCAAGCGTGATCGAGTGGCTTTTGCCACCCGCTTTTCTCCAAATGCGCCGAGACATGAAAGAGCCTGTGATTGTCACGCAACACGCTCGCAGCAGCGATGTGATCCGCGGCCTTGATGACGGACGCATCGACATGGGCATCATGCGCGGCGACGCCTTACCCAGCGCCATGGCAGCCTTTCCCATTGGCTCACTGTCTTATCGTTTGTTTGTTCCCAAGGAGCTTTCGATAGAAAAAAGACCACGTCACGCCAAAGGATGGGATCACTTTTTAAGTCAACTCCCGCAAGCCCGCTTGCTGGGTGGCCGCATGCGTCGAGCAGTTGATGAGGCTCACCAGGCCATGGCCATCCGCCCGCAAATCGTGGCCGAAATGTCTTCATTTTTGCAGCTTGCGGCCCTTGTTCGTTCCGGCTCTTGCGCCGCTATTTTGCCCGTGACCGCCTCGGCCATATTTCCACGGCATGAGTTCGATTCCTTCGAGCTGGATGGCTTTTTGGACTACCAGCGGGATCTATTTTTGGTTTTCAATCGTCAGCACATGGAGCGGCGAGGCTGGGGCGAAGCGACGATGTCAGAAGTGGCGAAATCGTTGGGCTCAGCCCTGCGCACAGGCGTGAGATCAGGCGCCAAAAAATAGAACACATGACTTTAAAGTCAGGCATAATGCATTTATAGCCGTTTTAAAACTCATGGAAGATCGTAACCTGACGACGTCATGAACGAACAAAAATACGACATCATCGGAGACATTCACGGGCGTTGGGACAAGCTCCAACCTTTACTGGCTCAACTTGGATACGAAAAGGGAGCCAAGAGCTACCAGCACCCCGAAGGCCGCCAGGTAATTTTCCTAGGTGATCTCATCGATCCCAAAAGCAGCGGAGTGCCCAACGGAACTCGGGAGGTCATGAGCGTGGTCAAGGCGATGGTTGAGAACAAGCAGGCGCAGTGCATTTTGGGAAACCACG
>JBNNED010000334.1:0-3607 GCA_050285825.1 Verrucomicrobiales bacterium
TCCTAGTTGCAGAATACGGGATTATTGCTCCTCCCAAGGCATCTTCTCCGGCTCAGGAGGCTCAGGGTGCTTCACCTCTCCCTGCGAGCGAGGCCACGCCAGAAGCAGGTGATACATCTCGTGACGACGGTAAGGCTCCCCATAGTCCGTTGTCCAGCGACCAAGGATCTTCCAGCCAAGATCCAGCCAAGGGTTGATCTCTTTATCCAATTCTCCGGTGCTCGCGAACTCACGAGTTTCGGCCAAATCCAACAATTCAATATTTTCGTCCATACAACGAAACCCTGCCCCTCCGGGGGCGGGGACACAATCTCAAAATACTATGACTACATCAAACTACATCAAACCGAACCGTAAAAAGAACCGGTCACTTCGGAGACGTCGGCCTTGGTACCCAACGGACGAGGAATTCCAGACCGAGATGCAGGTTTGGGTCGATCCGGTGTCTGGCCAGCGCACGAGCGTGCCGGTCTATTGTGGGCGTCGAGAGGACGGGGCCTGCGTGGTGCGGAAAGGAGGCCGGGCATGAAGCGGGCGGAGTGGGCTACTTGGATGGCGCGGGTTTACCTCGATGCGGCGGTGGTGCGGGCCTTGCTCGCGTGCATTGCCGGAGGGCTGGCGCTGCTCCTCGATGGCTGGAATTGGTGGGTTTCCGTTATCTTCGCCGTGGCCTCCGCCGCTTGGTGCGTGGCGAGTGTGCGAAGCTGGCTGGTGTCCCTGCGCTATCAGCGAGAGCTGGAGAAAGGGGGACGCTCATGATGGACGCTCTTATCATTCAGGAAGGCAATAGCCTTCACCTCCGATGCAGCGGCGACGGGTGCGAGACCCTGCTTGAGTGGAAAGCTCCCCAAACTGTCACGCTCGACGAGGCGGAAGGCTGGATCGTCGAGGACGCCAACGAGGCGGGATGGTGGGGCGACAAGTGCCCGGAGTGTGGTGGCGACGAGCGGCGGGAAAACGAGGCCGCTTTGAGGGCGGACGATTACAACAAGACCCAACGAGAACTGGCATGACGATCACACTGAGCAACGAGCAATTTAAGGAGCTGATGGCGGATCAGGAGTTCCGCAAGGAGTTCGCACGGGAGCAGGCGCGCATGGCGCATGACGCTCTCGTCGAGGAGTTCGGCGGGTGCATCGGCAAAGCCTTCCCGATCCCGGTGCCTATGGCGATCCGGCTGAGCGGATTCAATGACAAGTGGATCCGCCGCAATATCCCGCTGATCAAGGTGGAGGGGCAGCATGACGCGATTGCCTACGGTGACCTCATCGAGGCCATTACAAAAACGAAAGTGGGCTGATGCCTCGAAATTCTTACCAACGACAAAATGACAGACACAGAGAAAACACAGACGAAGGAGGCGGTGCGCCGCCTGGCCGACCCGGACAGCTACCGCGATGCGGTGGAGGCGTGCATGACGGAGCAAGAGCAGAAGAGGCTTCCAGCCCAGCACGTGGCGAACGTGATGAGTTTGGTGGCGGAAATGATCTTCACGCACATCGACCCTATCTCCGAGGCGTTCGAGAAAAACAACGGTCTGGAGGTGACTTTCAAGGCGAAGCTCGCGAAAGAGCGCGACACGGTGGCGATCCAGTTCAAGCCGGTGGGAGACTACAAGGACAGCGCGATCGCGACCGTCGATGATCCTGAGCAAGAGACCTTCGATTTCAAGAAGGGTGAGGAGGGGGCGGATGGCTACGAGCCTGAGCAAGATGAGGTGAAGGGGCTTCCGGAGCCCGTCGAAGTGCCGTGCATCGGCGTGGATGAGGAGGAAAGCGAATGAATCTGGCACGCACGATCAAGGAGAAGGGCGGACAGGCCGGTATGACCCAGCCACGCGAACCGGACATGGAGAAGGTGCGAAAGGCCGTCGAAGAACGCGGCCTGATGCGGAAGCGCCAGAAAGAGGCCATCGCTACCGGTGGACGGAAGAGCCGACCGGTGGACGTGAAGCGGCGGAAGTATGTGCGCAATGCGTCTCCTTGGGGCGCTTCGGACATCATGGCAGAGCTTTAACAAAACGGCGGTCGGTGCCCTGTGTGTGGGGCGAGGTCTCACGAGCCTATTGGAGCCGACCGCCACCTTTTCAAATTTACCAAAAACGACAGAAGACAGAACAATGAACGAATTAGCACAACAGGGGGAAACCCAACCAAAAATGAACACGGGATTGAGTGTGTTTGACTCAGGAACATTTGAACAAATGGGGATGATCGCCAAACGGATGGCCGCATCCTCTCTGATTCCCGAAACGCTGAGAGCGGAGAAAAAAGGTGGGGTGATGACCCCCTTGCCCATCGAGCAGGTGGAGGCGAACTGCTTCCGCATTGTCGAGCAGTCTCAGCGTTGGGGCTTTTCGCCCTTCGCGGTAGTCGATCATGCGTCCGTGGTCTACGGGAAACTCATGTGGGAGGGCAAGCTTGTCCACTCGGTGATCCAGACGCTTTCGGGCGTGAACTTGAACTACGAATACAGCGGGAGCGGCGAGAGCCGGAAAGTCGTCGTGAGCGGAACACTGCCCGGCGAAGACAAGCCGCGCACAGTGGAGGGAGACGTGAAGGGCTGGAAAACTGACCAGTGGAAGGGCACGGACTATGACCAGCGCCTTGCTTACCGAGGGGCGAGAGAGTGGGGGCGGCGCCACAATCCTGCCGTTATGCTGGGCGTTTATGTCGAGGATGAGTTTGATTCCCGAGAGATGCGCCAGGCGACTGGCCGAGACGTGACGCCGCGGACCGAAACGATCAATCCTTTTGCTGGCCAGCAAGGAGATAGGGCGCAAGCAGGCAGTGTGTCTACTGCTGAAGAACCTGCTCAGCCTGAACGGGAATCTGAGGGAGGTGCGGTAAGCACGCCGACGCCTGAGAACTCAGGTTCCTCTCCACTTCGTCCCGCCTTCGTGGTCGAGGTCGATGTCAAGAGCGGTAACAAGGAGGACGGAGGTAAATGGACTGCTTATTTTGTAAAACTCAGTAACGGAGAAAAGACGATTACCGCCACCACCTTTTCAAACCGTATCGGGAAGCGGGCTCAATCTGCCGTGGATGCGGATGTCATGGTTGAGTTGGAGAAGACTGATCGAGGATACACCCTGGTCGATCTCCAGAAGGCTCAGGAAGGAGGGCTCATCTAATGAGTGCCCTGCAATTACCCGCTCTCACCGTAGAGGCGAAGGCTGAACTCGTCGCGAATAACCTGCCTGCTTTCGAGAAGGCATTCCGTGCCGGGCTGGACGGCCTGAAATACGAACTCATCAATGATGACGACTTTGACAAGGCGAAGGAGGATATTGAATCCCTGAAGAAAGCGGAGAAATCCATCAAGGCCGTCGATCAGGAAATCGTCAATGGCAGTGCTGATATTAAGGCTCTCAGAGAGTCCCTTTCCAAGCTTGGTGAGGAAGCTCGCCAATTCCGTCTTGCTCGGGAGAAAGAAGTCAGAGAACGCGATGAGGAAATCAAAGCGAAAATCATTGAGGACGCTCTGGCTATCATCGATCATCCGAAGCGTGAGAAGTTTCGTTCTCAGGTCGAGGGCGGAGTCAAAGGCAAGCGCAAGCTGTCCACGAAGAAAGAGGGCGCGGATATCAGAGCAAGTCGAACAAGGA
>JBNNED010000335.1:0-3511 GCA_050285825.1 Verrucomicrobiales bacterium
GGCTGGAACCCAAACCGCGCGAATGTGACCGGCGTTCTGGACGGAAATTGGCACAATCTCATTTTTACCTATGAGAGCGGCACGGTGAGATCTTATTTCGACGGGGCCCTTTTTGCGACGGCGACTTACACCCATAACGCCGGTTTATCCAACTCACAGCCTTTGCAAATCGGAGGTCAGACCAGCCGCAACGGCTTGATCGGACAGATGGATGATGTCGGCATTTTTAATAACACACTGAGCTTGGGCGAGGCGGTTTCGATCTACAAACTGGCGACGGAAAGCCGCTTCGGGTATGATTTGGAGGATGTGAATGAGCTTTTTGAGGTCTTTGAGGCAGGGGCTGGCAGCGTCAACGTGAACGGAGATACGTGGCAATACCAGACCAATGTCGGCGGAGCGGAGGGCGACCTTTTTCAATCAGGGGGCGCTTGGTATTTGAATCTCGACGGCGTTAACGGCTTGATGATTCCCGAACCCTCGGGACTCGCTTGCGTCACTTTGGCTTTCGCCGCTCTTGGTCTCCGTCGCAGACGGAAAGGGTGAAGCCTTTCCTTGCGCCTTGCTGGTGGGAGCCTTCCCAGTGTTGGCTCAGGGGCCTCAGACGAGAAGCTGGCCGTAGGCTTCTTCGGCCATATGGCGGGTGAGGTCCATGATTTCGGCGCTGCTGGAGGAGGCGAGGGCTTTTTCAGCCATTTCCTGGCAGCGGCCGTAGTCGAGGGAGAGGATGGCTTTGCGGACGGAGGGAACGTCGTTGGGACCGACGGAGAGTTCGTCGACGCCGAGGCCGACGAGGAGAGGGGTGAGGTGGAGGTCGCCCGCCATTTCCCCGCAGACGCCGGTCCAGATGCCGTGTTTGCGCCCGGCATCGGTGGTCATTTTCATGAGGCGAATGACGGCGGGGTGCGTGGGTTTGTAGAGGTCGGCGACGCGGTTGTTCACGCGGTCGACGGCGATGGTGTATTGGATGAGGTCGTTCGTGCCGAAGGAAAAGAAGTCGACTTCGGCCCCGATTTCATCGGAGAGAAGAGCGGCGGAGGGGACTTCGATCATGGCTCCGATTTCGAGATAGGGATCGTAGCTCTCCCCGCTCTCGTCGAGCTCGGCCATGCACTCGCGGACGATTTCACGGGCCGTGCGGACCTCGCTGAGGCCGGAGACGAGGGGGAACATGATACCGACTTTTCCGTGCGCGCTGGCGCGGAGGATGGCGCGGAGTTGTTCTTTGAAGAACTCGCGGCGGGAAAGGGAGACGCGGATGCCGCGCCAGCCGAGAAAGGGGTTGGGCTCCGGCTCGGAGAGAGGCTCGGCGGGGAGTTTATCGCCTCCGGCATCGAGGGTGCGGATGATGACGCCGTGGGGGGAGACGCCTTTGGCGACTTCGCGGTAGATCTCGCTTTGCTGTTGTTCGCTGGGCGTTTCGGGGCCGTCGAGGAGGAAGAACTCGGTGCGGAAGAGACCGACGCCCTCGGCGCGGTGCTCGGTGACGTGATCGAGCTCGCTGACGAACTCGATATTGGCGGAAAGAGTGATGTGGCGGCCGTCGGCGGTGTCCGTGGCTTCGTCGCGGAGGGAGTCGAGCGCTTCGCGGGCTTCGCGGCGTTCGGTCAGTTGCTGCTCGTAGTGGGCTTTGGTTTCCGGGGTCGGGTAGAGGATGATTTTCCCGGTGTAGCCGTCGAGAATGGCGGGGGCGAGGGTGGTGAACTTGAGGACGGCCTCATCGAGCCCGACGATGGCGGGGATGCCGAGGGCGCGGGCGAGGATGGCGGTGTGGGAGTTGGCGCTGCCGGCCTCGGTGACGAAGCCGAGAACCTTGCTGCGGTCCATGGCGACGGTGTCCGAGGGGGTCAGATCATAGGCGACGAGGAGGTGTTGTTCTTCGACGAAATTGGTGGCGTCCTCTCCCGAGAAATTCCGCAGCACGCGCTGGCCGACGTCCTCGATGTCGCTGGTGCGCTCGCGCAGGAATTTGTCGGAGACGCGGCGCATGGCCTCCAGGCTGTTTTCGATGACGGCGTAAAAACAGAATTCCGCGTTTTGGAGGCGGGTTTCGATGGAGGAAATGACGCGCTCGGTGATCGTGGGATCCTCGAGCAGCATGATGTGAGCCTCAAAGATCTGTCCTTCTTCGACGCCCGAGAGCGTCTCCACGCGGTCACGCAGGGCTTCGAGCTGGGTGCGTGTTTTCGCCTTGGCGTTCTCGAAGCGCTTGATCTCGAAGGGGACGGCGGCGGGGACGATGCTGTAGACGTCCGGGGCGCGCAGACCGCGACCGACGACGTGGACGGGCCCCATGGCGATGCCCTTCGATACGGGAGTGCCGTGAAAGATTTTTTCGCCGGGGGATGAGGTCTTCACGCCGGTGATCTTGGCAAGCCGGGGGGGACTGGTCAACTGCGGAAAGCGGGTCGCCCCGTTTCCAGGTCATGGAAATTACTCTTCGAAATCACGGGCGATGAGCTCACCGAGAGCGTCAACGGCGGACTCGGCGTCTTTCCCCTCGGCGCTGATGCCGATGATCGACCCGTGGCCGGCGGCGAGCATCATGAGCCCGAGAATGCTCTTCCCATCGACCTCGTCATCATCTTTTTCGACCCGGATTTCGCTTTCGAAGCGGTTGGCCGTTTTGACGAACTGGGCGGCGGGACGGGCGTGAATGCCGAGCTTGTTGGTGATTGTGAATTCGCGTCGAACCATAAAGTGAAAATCTCGTTTCGGGCAGATAGTGAGGGTTCGGGGGGGATGAGAAAAGACTTTTTTACAATGCCGTTTATAAAGGCGGCGTCTGAGCCTGCATTCTTTCGAGGAGGCGGCGGTTGAATTCGTCCGCCATATCGTAGCCGAGTTTGCGCAGTTGGAGGTCGAGCGCGGCCACGGCGATGAGGCGGGCGGTGTCGCGTCCGGGGGCGACGGGGATTTCGACGTGGGGGACCTCGGAGTCGAGGATTTTATAGCCTTTGCGCTTCATGCCGAGGCGGTCGACTTTGTTGAGGTCGCTAAGCGGGAGGAGGGTCACGACGAGGTCGAGACGCTTCTCGGGCCGGATCGAGGAGAGGCCGTAGAGGTTGGCCACGTTGATGATGCCGATGCCGCGCATTTCGAGGTATCCGCGGGCGAAGTCCTTGGCTTTGGCAATGAGCTCGTCGCCGATATGGCGGATGGTCACGACGTCGTCTGCGACGAGTGCGGCACCTTTTTCAAGGAGGCCGATGGCCGTTTCGGATTTTCCCGAGCCGCTTTTCCCCGTGATGAGCACGCCGATGCCACGGAAATCGACCATGCAGCCGTGCAGGGTCGTGCGCGGGGCGAACTCGCGTTCGAGGTGGATCGTCGCTTTGTTGAGGAAATCCCAGGTGACGAAGGGCGTGGTGATGACGGCGATTTTTTTCTCCTGGGCGATTTCAAGGAGCTCGGGAAAGAGGACGTGGCCGCGGGAGAGGACGATGCAGGGAAAATCCTGCTCGCAGAGGCGCAGGAAGCGCTCGATGCGTTTTTCGGGATCGAGCTTTTT
>JBNNED010000336.1:0-3479 GCA_050285825.1 Verrucomicrobiales bacterium
GAGGTCGGCCCCGGCGAAACGGCTCTCACCGCCCGCCTCGCCAGCGCGGCGGGCAACGCGGATTTCTCGATCAAGCTTTCCGGCGAAGGCGCGAGCTTGAAAAAAGAAGGCGAAGACACTCTCCTGAGCATCGCGCCTTCCGACAAATCCACTCTCATCACCCTGCTTTACACCAATAAAAAAGACGCCGCGGCTCCGGCCCCGAAAGCCCTCAGCCCCCTGAAAAAAGGCGGGGAAGGCATCTCGCCGGAAAGCTTCGCCGTGCAAGGCAAGAAAGGCGAAGAGAAAACGGCTTGGCAAGTGGACCAAATCCCCGTCCCCGACATCGAACTCAAAGCGCCATACTTCGGTAAACTCCGCACCTCGGACTTCGATTTCTTCTCCGACGGCGACCGCGCGCTGGTGAGCACCTGGGATGGCGACATCTGGTTGCTCAGCGGCTTGAACGACTTCGAGGAAATCACCTGGAAGCGCTACGCCACGGGCTTTTTCGAGCCGCTCGGCCTGAAAATCGTCAACGACGTCCCCTACGTCGCCGGTCGTGATGCGATCTGGAAGCTCCACGATCTCAATGGCGACAACGAAGTGGATCACTTTGAGATCTTCAACAACGACATCCTCATCACCAACAACTTCCACGAGTTCCAGTTCGGTCTCGAAACCGACCGGGAAGGGAACTTCTACGTGGCCAAAGCCTCGCCCGTCCTCGCTGGTGGTCGCGGCTTCGACAAGATTCTCCCGCACAACGGTGCCTTCATGCGCATTTCCTCCGATGGCTACAAACTGGACGTTCTCGCCACCGGCCTGCGCGCTCCGGGCGGCATCGGCATCGGGCCCGAAGGTCAGATCACGACTGGTGAAAACGAAGGAACCTGGCAGCCCTGCTGTAAAATCAACTACTGGGAGCCCAAAAACGGCATCGGCTTCTTCGGCACGGAAGACGCCCGCCACCAGGCGACCGAAGAATTCACCAAGCCGCTCTGCTACTTGCCGATGGATGTGGACAACTCCGGAGGCAGCCAGCTTTGGGTGCCGGAGAATGCCGAAATCGGCTTGAAAACTGGTGAACTTCTCCACCTTTCCTACGGGCAATCCGCCGTTTACCGCGTTCTTCCGCAGAAAGTCTCCGACGGCTTCTACCAAGGGGGCGTGGCGAAGTTGCCGGTCAAACTCTCCTCCTCCGCCCAGCGTGCGGCCATCCACCCCGCCGACGGCTCGCTCTACGTTTGCGGCTTCCGCGGCTGGCAAACCAATGCCGCCAAAAATGAAGGCATCCAGCGCATCCGCTACGTCGACGATCGCGACATCCTCATCGCCAACGGCTTGGAAGTGACGGAAAAAGGGATCAAGATCAGCTTCGAGGTCGAGCTCGACGCCGAACTGGCGGAAGATCCCGCTTCCTACCAAATCGAACGTTGGAAATATATCCGCAGCAAGCAATACGGCTCCGGTCACTTCTCCATCGATAATCCCGACGAAGCTGCTGAAAAAGCCGCGACCGAGAAGGAGTCCAAAGGCCACCGCGTCCACGACAAAGTCGAAGTCACCAAAGCGACCCTGCTGGACGACAAGAAGTCCGTTCTCATCGAGATCAAAGACCTCAAGCCCGCCGAGCAAATGCGCATCGACTACGACCTCGAAAGCGCTGACGGCGAAGTGATGATCGACACCATTCATAACACCGTTCATCAGGTTCTGAACTAAGCAGTTCCGCCCCTCCCCCTTTCCCAACCGGAGTTCCCCACGGAGCTCCGGTTTTTTTGTGCCTTCAAGGCTTTTTTATTTCCAAGGCGGCCTCTCTTTTTCTAGCTTAACTTTTACATGGTTAATCCACAAAAACTTCTTGTTGCCAACCGGGGCGAAATCGCCATCCGGGTCTTCCGCGCCGCCACTGAACTGGGCCTTCGCACCGTCGCCATTTACGCCCAGGAGGACCGTTTTTCCCGTCACCGTTTCAAAGCCGACGAATCCTACGAGCTCAATCCCGAAAAAGGCCCGGTCGGCGCTTATCTCGACTACGAAGGCATCGTGGCGCTGGCCAAAGCCAAGGGCGTGACGATGATTCACCCCGGCTACGGCTTCCTCTCGGAAAACCCGGATTTCGCCCGCGCCTGCGCCCGGGAGGGCATCACCTTCGTCGGGCCCGACCCCGAATTGCTCGATAACATGGGCGACAAAACGGCCGCGCGTGCCCAGGCCATCAAAGCGCAGGTTCCAGTCCTGCCGGGCACGGACGACCCCGTTTCCGATCCTGACGAAGCCCTGGCCATCGCCCAGGATATCGGCTTCCCACTCATCATCAAAGCGGCCTTCGGGGGCGGTGGTCGCGGCATGCGCATCGTCGAAAAACCATCCGAACTCCCCGCCCGTCTTGCCGAGGCTCAGGAGGAGGCTCAAAACGCCTTTGGCAACCCCGCCGTCTTCCTCGAACGCTACCTCAAGCGCGCAAAACACATTGAAGTCCAGGTTCTTGGCGACCGCCACGGCAATGTCGTCCACATGCACGAACGCGACTGCTCGGTACAGCGTCGCTACCAGAAAGTGGTCGAAATCGCCCCCTCCATCGACCTCCCCGGTCGCCTGCGGGAAGAACTTTGCGAATCCGCCGCCCGCCTCGCCCGCGAGATCGGCTACAACAACGCCGGCACCGTCGAATTCCTCTACGACATGGACAGCAAGGAGTGGTTTTTCATCGAGATGAACCCCCGGATTCAAGTCGAACACACCGTGACCGAATGCGTCACCGGCATCGACCTCGTCCGTTCGCAAATCCTTGTCGCCCAAGGACATGCTCTCGACAGCGCGGAGGTCTCCATCCCCTCGCAGGAGAGCATTCCCTGCAATGGCTACGCCATCCAGTGCCGCATCACGACCGAGGATCCCGAGAAGAATTTCGCTCCCGACTACGGTCGCATCATCAACTACCGCTCGGCGGCGGGCTTTGGCATCCGGCTCGATGCCGGTTCGGGCGATGCCGGTTCCGTCATCACGCCTTTCTACGACTCGATGCTGGTCAAGCTGACCGCCCAGGGGCGCAGCTTCGAGGTCGCCTGCCAACGCATGGACCGCGCCCTGCGCGAGTTCCGCATCCGCGGCGTCAAAACAAACATTCCCTTCCTCGAAAACGTCATTGCCGACGAGACCTTCCGCGCTGGCGACGCCCACACCAAGCTCATCGACACCAAGCCCGAGCTCTTCAAATTCACCCCGCGCCGCGACCGCGCCACGAAGCTCCTCAACTACCTCTCCGGCATCACCGTGAACGGCAACCCGAACGCCAAAAACTGGCGTCCGGCCAAGCCCTTCCCCAAACCCCGGATTCCCTCCTCCAAGGTGCAGCTGGCTTTCAGCCGACTGACTCCCCAATCCTCCCGCGAGGTTCTTCTCGCCGAGGGTCCCGAAAAATTCGCTGAGTGGATCAAGGCGGAAAAACGTCTTCTCGTCACCGACACCACGATGCGCGACGCCCACCAGTCGCT
>JBNNED010000337.1:0-6029 GCA_050285825.1 Verrucomicrobiales bacterium
GCATCCACCTCATCGTGGCCACGCAAACCCCGCGGGCCGATGTCGTCACCGGCATCATCAAGGCGAACATCCCGAGTCGCATCGCCTTCCAGGTCTCCTCCTCGCTCGACAGCCGGGTCATCCTCGATTCCAAAGGCGCGGAGAAGCTGGTCGGTCAGGGCGACATGCTCTTCCTCCCCCCGGGATCAGCCAAACTCGAGCGCTCGCAGGGCGCCTTCGTCTCGGACGAGGAAGTGGAGAGCATCGTGGGTTTCTGCGCCAATCAAAGTGAACAACGCTTCGAGGAAAGTATCCAGGAGAGCATCGAAAATGGCGGAAGCGACGGAGGAGGCGAAGAAGAAGTCTCCGATGCCGACGAAGAAATTCTCAACCGCTGCATCGAGCTCATCATCCAGGAAAACAAAGCGAGCACCTCGCTCCTGCAACGTCGCCTCCGCCTCGGCTACACCCGCGCCGCGCGCATGATCGACATCCTCGAGCAACGCGGCGTCATCGGACCGGGCGAAGGCGCGAAACCCCGCGAAGTCCTCATCGGCGGCATCGCGGAGTGAGTGGATCAGCAGATTGGGGCTGTCCGTTCGGATGAGCTGTCAAAGCGAGCTGCTTTTGGCTGGTGCGTGTCACACATAGCAGCTAGCTTGAATCAATGAGATTGCTTCGCTCCTACTATCGTTGGCGGCTCATGTTGATGCCCATCTGCGGTGTGTTCGGCATGCTGGCGATCATGGGCAGCGTTTGGCTCGATTTTAGAAAGGATTGGAATCTGGCTCGTGATTTTCGTGCCGATTCTAAAGTATATTTTTTTAAGAAGTATCAACCTGATCAAAGTGATTTAGAGGATTCGTTTTTTAACAGTTATACCTACTACTACTCTTTCGAGAAGGACGGTGAGCAAGACTACTTTGGAGTTTATGATTTGATCGATCTGCCGCGGGATGGCCGTGTGCGCATTGGTCGGGACCCGAGCCCCCCTGTGGAGAGAGACGTACGGCTATCTGCTCGTTTGGATCACACGCCAGAGCGCACGATTGTCGTTCCGGTCCATGGAGATGATGACGTTGCCAGCGTGTTTGAAGGGATGTGGGAAAAGAGTTTGGCCAAGACTCTGACTCGCAACCTGCTAGCGTCGCTTGGAGGGCTTGTTGTGATGGTTTGCGGCGTAGTCTTGCATAAAATTATTTTTAGGGAACATAAACGCAGCAGGAGATATCGGTAAAGCGTGTGTGGAGGCACGTCTCAGGGCGATTCCGGCTCTTGGCGGCATCGCGCGGTGAGTGGGCGGGCTCTTGTTGTAAGGTGTCTAGATCAGGCAAGCCATATCGATGTTTGAGAGACTCAACGAGAAGCGGTAGAAGCGTTGGGTCGCCATGGCGCTTTGTCATTGGCCTGTCACCCGCTACTGGAGGGTGCCTCTGGGATTTTGGTTGAGGTTTCTTTTAACTCTTCGGCTTCGACTCGGGAGTGGTAGTGGCTTAGTCAGCACCGCCATGTTTGACTGGTGCGAATGGATCGTCTGGATCGACCTTCCGGAGTGTTTCTGAGAGCATTTCGATATCCTTCATGATCCGATCTTGAATCAACTGCATGGGTTTGTCTGTCTTTATGTCAGTAACAGACTTCAGTACTCCTGCTTCAAAGATAAATTTCTTGATAGTCTTGTGCTGATCACCAGCAGAGGAGTTGTGCATATATCCCCACGTATCACCAAAGCCATAGAACAGCACGCCACTGAAGAAGTCGGCAAAAACGCCCTGATCAGGAATTGCGAATTTTAAAATCTCTTCCGGAGATGGCCTCGGTTCGTTGCAATTAAAATGAATACCGACAAGGTAGAGTTTGTCATCGCGCACTTGAAGCACGGCCGTGTAACCTCTCCAAAGTGATGATTGGGAAATCCAGCGTTCGTCCTTCTTAGTTCGCTCATAGAGCTTCCTGCTGAGCTCAGGTGCGAAGCGAAAGCCTAGAACTGAATACGATGCTCCTTTGTGAATCAGTGTATCGGACTCCTGAGGGGTTGCGGAAGCCGAAGCTCCCATCACAGCTAGAATCAGAAAAGAGCAAATCAGTCGGTACATATTCTTCCAAGTTGAATCTTATGCTAAACGCTGTGTGTTGATTTGCCAAGTCCTCAGCTGCCGTCAGTTCGAGCACTTTAAAGCCGGCCGACGCGTGGAGAGTCGTTTTGCCCATAAGATCGAATACAGCTTCGCTGTTTCCCTTCCTGTCATGGAAGTGGTTGGTTGGGTGGTCGTTGCTTTAGTAAAAGAAGCAAAATCCGTTCTCAGTGAAGACCGTTAGTGTGGGGAGGAGGGGGAGAGGCTCAACCCGTCTCACGCAGGCCGGAGGAGATGGCGTTGATGGTGAGCTGGAGGGCGAGGAAGGTTTTGTGGAATTTACCGTCGGTCTCGATCGGTTTGTCGGCCTCGCGCCAGCGTTGGAGGAGCTTGATTTGCTGTTCGTGGAGGGCGAGGAGGGGTTCTTCGCGCAGGGCGAGGGTTTTTTGCATGCGCGGGCGGCGTTCGGTGAAGTCTTTGCCGAGGAGTTCGCCAACTTTCCGGCGGGTGAGGTCGAATTCGGCGAAGATTTTTTGCAAAAGTCGTTCGCGCAGGGCCTCGTCCGGGCAGAGCGCGGCGTATTTTTCCATGAGGGGGAGGTTGGCCGAAGCGAGGGAGGATTCGATGTTGGTGAGAACGTATTGGAGGAAGGGGAGGCCGGGGAGGGCGTCCTCGATGCGGGCGTAGTCCTCACTGCCTAGGGAGTCGAGCCCGGAGCCGACGCCGTACCAGCCGGGGAGGTAGAAGCGGGCCTGGGTCCAGGAGAAGACCCAGGGGATGGCGCGGAGGTCTTTGAGGGAGGCTTTTTTCCCGGTGCGGCGCGAGGGGCGGGAGCCGAAGACGCCGGTTTCGAGGGCGTCGATGGGGGTGGCGCTGCGGTGGAAGTCGATGAAGTTCTCGCTTTCGAGGAGGCTGCGGTAGGCGGCGGTGGAGTGCTGTTCGAGGGTGTCGAAGGCCGCGCGGCAGGAATCGACGAGGTCGCGGTGGTCCGGTTTCACCCCGACGATGCGGGAGACGCCTGCGATGAGGAGCTCGAGGTGGTAATGGGCGTTGCCTTCGTGAGCGTATTTGCGCGGGAGGACTTCGCCTTGCTCGGTGATGCGGACGGGGCCGGCGAGCGAGCCTTGCGGGAGGGCGCGGAGGAACCACTGGGTGGGGCCGGCACCGCGACCGATGGTGCCACCGCGGCCGTGGAAGAACTGCGGGGTGACGCCCGCTTCGCGACAGGCTTTCGTCATCGCTTCCTGGCCTTTGAAAATGCCCCACTGCGAGGCAAAAACGCCGGCGTCCTTGTTGCTGTCGGAATAGCCGACCATGGCGGGCTGGAGTCCGCTCGGGTGCGGGCCCATGATGGCGAGGTATTCGGAGAGGATGGCGGGGGAGGCGGCGAGGTCTCCGCCGGTTTCGAAGAGGGGGCTGACGGGGAGGCGGGAGCGCCAGAGGCCGTTGTCCTGGATCTGGGCGAGGCCGGCTTCGCGGGCGAGGACCTGCATGAGTAGGAGGTCGGAGACGGAGCGGGTCATGCTGATGATGAGCTGGCCGAGGCCGTCGGGGCCGTGCTTGCGGAGGTGGGTCGCAACGAGGCGGAGGTAGTCGAGAATGTTGTTCGACTTCTCACCGGCGCGGATGTAGCGGGCGAGGAGCGGGCGGGGGTTTTTGAGCTCGGCGACGAGAAATTCGCGGCGTTTTTCCTCACTCCATTCGGGGAAGTTTTCGGCGTCTGGGACGCTGGCGGCGCTGAGAATCTCAACGGCGGCCTGGTCGTGGGCTTCCGAGTTATTCCGGATGTCGATGGCGGCGAGGTGGAGGCCGAAAATGCGGGCGAGGCGCAGGAGCGGGTGGATCCACTCATGGGCGGCGCGGGGGGAACCGGCGGCGAGAAGGCTCTCGTGGGTCAGACGAAGGTCGGCAAGGTAGTCCTCAGTGGTCTCGTAACGGATTTCGGGGTCGGCGTGGTCGAATTTTTCGCGCAGGAGGTAGAGCCAGGCGCGCCAGGGTTCGTTTTTATTGCGTTTGACGATGCGTTGGCCGTTTTCGCCGAGTTTTTCCGCGAGGGCGTGGATGCCGGCGAGGAATTCCGGGCTGATTTTGGCGAAGGGCGGGGCGAGGGTGAGCTGGTCGGCGGCGTCGCGCAGGAAGCCGCGGTGGAGTGCCGTGGCCTGGGAGCGGAGTTCGCCGAGGGTGCGGGCGGTGACTTCGGGGGTGACGAAGGGGTGGCCGTCGCGGTCCCCGCCGATCCAGGTGGCGAAGCGGAGGCGCGGGTAGGCTTCTTCGTCGCGCAGGCGGGCGATGTCCCAGCCGGCGTCTTCCCAGGCGAGCTCGAGGGAGCGGTCGAGGCGGAGAACGACGGCGGGGAAGACCTCGCGCAGGTAATGGAGGGCGTTGCGGAGTTCGTCGTGAATGTCGGGGCGTTGCACGAAGATCTCGCCGGTGTGCCAGAGAGATTCGAACTCCGCGCTCAGCGTGTCTTCGATGCGGCGGCCGTAGTGGGGGTCCTGGCGGGCGCTTTCGTAGGTGCGCAGCGTTTCGTAGATGTTGAGATGTTTCTCGCGCACGGAGGGGCGCTTGGCCTCGGTCGGGTGAGCGGTGAGGACGGGCTCGATGCTGATTTTTTTGAGGGCGGCGATGGCGTCGTCTTCGCTGAGGCCGTCTTTTTTAAAGCGTTCGATGACGGAGGGCCAGAGGCCTTTGATTGCGGCGGCTCCGTGTTGGGCGCGGCGTTTGCCCCGGAAGTTCCAGGCGACGCGTTCCTCGACGATGTTGAGGAGCTCGAAGGAGATGGAGAGGACTTGGGCGGCGTGGGCTTCCTCGCCTTCGGGAATGGCGGGGAGGCGATCGTCGTTTCCACGCCAGGGGACGAGCGAGCGGAGGGTGTCGTTGAGCGGGAGGGACTTGGCCAGAATTTGGGTCGCTTCGGCGATTTTTTCGTCGAGTTCGCGGAATCCTTCTTCGAAATAGGCACTGTTTTTAATGTCGTCTGGCATCGCGGCGCGAGTGTAGCGGAAAGTGCGCCAGATATTAACCGATAAATGCGATTGCCGGGAAAAAAGGCGGGGCACTCGGAGCCTGCGCGCCTTGCGAGCTGGAATTATGAGATTGTTTTCTCGGGGCTCTTCCCTAGGCTTGCCCTCTACTGTTTGAGACTAGAGTGATGGAGAAATTTGGACGAATGAGTTTGTTGGCGCTCACGCTGAGCGGGATGGTTTCCGGAGAGGCGCTTTATTTGAGCGAGGTTCTGAAGGCGGCGGACGAGACGCGTCTGGTGCCGGTGAAGGCGGAGGTGAAGGGGAAGAAGGTGATCGAGCTGCGGGTCGACGGCGTGGATGGCATTTCCAATGACTGGGCGAACTGGATCGAGCCGGTTTTCGTGCTGGCGGACGGAAAGAAGGTGGCGGTGACGCGCGAGATGGTGAAGAAGTCGGAGCAGGGCTGGTCGGACTTGAAAATTGACAAAAACACGAGCGGCGGCCAGCTGGTCGTGGGCGGGAAGACCTTCGCCAAAGGCTTTGGAACGCATGCCGACTCCGTCATTCAGCTTGCCGTGCCGGAGGGCGCGGTGGCTTTCGAGGCAAAGGCAGGTCTGGACGATGGCGGGGCGATTCGCGATGGGAAAACGACGCCGGCATCCGCGCTTTTCGTCGTGATCGAGCCGGGCGGCACCTATGAATTGCCGAAACCCGCTCCCGAGCAGGTCGCGCTGGAGAATTTCGCGGTCAAAGGGGATTTGGAAATCACGGTCTGGGCATCGACGCCCCAGCTTTATAATCCGACGAATATGGACATCGACCGCGACGGCCGCATCTGGGTCGCGGAGGGGGTGAATTACCGTCGCCACCAGGGTCGGCGCGCGGAAGGCGACCGCATCGTCGTGCTGGAAGACAGTGATGGCGACGGGAAGGCGGACTCCAGCCACACTTTCGTGCAGGAAAAGGCCTTGGTCGCGCCGTTGGGCGTGGCGGTCATCGATAACAAGAT
>JBNNED010000338.1:0-4015 GCA_050285825.1 Verrucomicrobiales bacterium
CTCCTCGTGTCGGCCTCCGGTCTGGTCTTTCGGCTCGCAGGAGATGAGGAGGCTGGCGGCGAGGCAGAGGCTGGCGGGGCGGAAAAATCGCATGCCTGATTCTTTCACCAGCACGGCGGCATAGCAAGAAGAGGAATGAAAATGTTTGCATGAACAAAAATCGACCTTCCAGCGGAAAAGAAATTGAATTAGAGTGGCTTGAAACGAGACTCAAGGGACGGCGGCTGCCCGCAGGTGACGGGAAGATCACTTGCTAGCCGCTTTTATCCGCCTTAGTTTCTCTCAGATTCCTGCCCATGCCCAAGAAATTCCAAGCCCAGTCCGCCTCGCAAGTTGTTCTCACGGCAGCCGGGGCGGCGGTGTTGATCGGCGCGCTCAAATTATCGGAAGCCTTTTTCGTGCCGATTTTGCTGGCGGCATTCATCGCGACGGTGAGTTTTCCGATCACGAGCTGGCTGCGGCGGCACCGGGTTCCGCGTTTTTTCGCGGTTTTGCTGACGGTGCTTGTGGATTTCGCCTTCCTGACGGGGATCATTCTTTTCGGGATTTCCCTGGCCGGCGACCTGCAGGACAAATGGAAAGGCGAGGACGGGCAGCCGGGTTACGAGGAGCTGATGTGGGAGAAGATCCAGATCGGAACGGACAAATTGAACGCCACGCTGGCCTCCTGGGGTTTTGAAGATGCCTCGGTGAATATTGATTTGGAGGAGGCTCTCAAAGCGGAAGCGAACAAGGGCGAGCAGGGGAACTCCCAGCTCATGCCGCCCACGGTCGCCGAGCATCCGGCCCCCACCGGATTTTTGAACTCGGACCGGATCCAAGAGCAGTTTTTCCGACTCGATGTGGGGAAAGTGCTCGATTTGAGCACGAACGTGGCCTTCGGGATTCTTTCTTTCCTCGGCTCGTCCCTGCTGATTTTGATTCTGACGATTTTCATGCTGACTGAGGCGCGGATGTTCGGGCGTCAGGTCAAGGCGATCTGTGAGGCGCGCGGGCCGGACCTCCAACGCATGCTGTCGGCGGCCAAAGACGTGCAGCGTTATTTGGCGATCAAAACGATCATCAGTCTGGCCACGGGGGTGCTCGCGGGCTTCCTCTGCTGGGCGGCGGGAATCGACCTCTTCGTCCTGTGGGGAATTCTCGCCTTTTTGCTCAATTACATCCCGGTCGTGGGTTCCATCATCGCGGGGGTGCCTCCGGTCTTGCTGGCCCTGCTCGTGGAAGACGGCGTGAGCGCGGCGGTGGCCATCGCCATCGGCTTCACGGCAATCAATGTCTTTTTAGGCAATTTCCTCGAACCGATGCTGATGGGACGGCGTTTCGGTTTGTCGACTCTCGTGGTCTTGATTGCGGTTCTGTTCTGGGGTTGGCTTTGGGGGCCGGTGGGGATGCTCCTGGCTGTTCCGCTGACGATGGTCCTGAAGGTCGCTTTGGATAACTCCGAGGAATTCCGCTGGCTCGCGGTGGCCATCAGCAAGGAAAAAGAAGGAGACCAGCAAGCTCTCCGCGAGGGCGAAAACGCCGAGGAAAGTTCTTACTCTGAAGATCGGGACGCCTCGCCCAGCGGGGTGTGATGAGGAGGGGGGCGACGGCGGAGTCAAGCCGGGCTGCGGAGCTCTTCGATGGCCTCCGGGATGGAGTCGAGCGGGAGTCCCTCCGAGAGTGTGGCTTCGCCGAGTTTTGAGAGGAGGACGAAGCGGAGCTTGCCACCGGCGAATTTTTTATCGCGGGCGATTTTTTCCAGGATGGTGTTGGTTTTGAGCTGCGGGCTGAGCGTGACTGGCAACTGGAAACGCTTGAGGAGATTGATCAATCGTTGGCTGTCGGCAGCGGGGAGGCCGGCGAATTTCTGTGAGAGAATGAGGGCGGCGCGGATGCCCAGCGAGATCGCTTCACCGTGCAGCAGGGTGCCGTAGGGGACTGCGGCTTCGATGCCGTGGCCGATGGTGTGGCCGAAGTTGAGCAGGGCGCGTGTGCCGGAAGTTTCTTTTTCGTCTTCCTCGACGATGCGGGCTTTGATCGCGACATTGCGCGCGATGAGGTCGGCCGGCGTGTGTTGGTCGCCCGGATCAAGGGCTTCGAGCTCGTCCAACATCGCGGCATCCCGGATCGCGGCGTGCTTGATGACCTCGGCAAAGCCCTCGCGGTATTCCCGTCCGGGCAGGCTGAGGAGGGTGTCGGGGTCGATGAGAACGAGGCGGGGTTGTTGGAAAGAGCCGATGAGATTTTTGCCCTCCGGGGTGTTGACCCCGGTTTTGCCGCCCACGGCGGAATCGACCTGGGAGACGATGGTGGTGGGGATTTGCACGAAGGGAATGCCGCGGTAGAAGATGGAAGAGACGAAGCCGGCGAGATCCCCCACGACTCCGCCGCCGAGAGCGATGACGAAGGAAGAGCGGTCGTGATGGGCTTGCATCATTGAGCGGGCCAATTGCTCGGCGTGGTTCATCGATTTCGAGGCTTCCCCGGCGGGAATGAGGTGCGAGCTGCTCTCGTAACCGGCTTGCGTGAGAGAGTTTTTCAGGCGCTCAAGGTAGCGCGGCGCGACGTTGGTGTCGGAGATGATGGCGACGCGGCCACTGAGTTTGAGCGCTTGGATGAAGTCACCGGCGCGGTCGAGCAGGTGAGAGGCGACGAGGATTTCGTAGGAACGGGAGTCGAGATTGACGCTGACGGAGTTCATGAGTGTTTGTGGCGGTGCCAGGTGGACGTGTTGGGGCTGAGTAAGGTTTCCAGGGGGGCTTCAGCGAGGTCGAAGCTGTTCACAAGATGGGCGAGAATGGCGAGAGAAGCAAGCGCATCGTAGAGGGCATCGTGCCATTGGCGGTCGGGGGCGTGCGGGCGGAAGTCGGGGACGGGCAAGTGCTGGCACAGGGAACCCAGATCGTAGGCGGGAAGCTCCGGCCAGGCCGCGCGGGCGAGCTGAAGGGTGTCGATCCAGGGCCCGAAGCGGTGACCGGGAAAGGCGCGCAGAAAGCGTTTTTCCGTGCCGTGTCCGTGAGCGACGACGGGGCCGCTGCCGAGGCGTTGTTTGAGCAATGGCCAGAGGCTGAGCAAGTTGGGGGCGTCTTCGAGCTCGGCGGGTGTGATGCCGTGGACTTTTTGGGCGGCCCAGGTGATTTTTTCCTCGCAGTGCAGGAAGGAGACGTAGGGTTCGTGGAAGGAGAGGGGGAGGGTCCAGCTGGCGAGGCCGATTTGCACCGGAGAGTCGGTTTTTCCGCGTTGTTGGCCGGCCGACTCGAAATCGATGGCGGTGAACTGGACGTCGCGGATGCTGGGCATGGCCGGAGAATGAACGGAGAGAGGGATTTTTTCAATCATGCTTGAGGCGGAAGTCAGGAAATGCCATGGGGGAGGGGTGCCGCCACCCGAAGTTCGCCAAATTTACCGTCGGCTCATCCGCCGTCACAACGCCCGTTGCTGGCTCAAGGGCTTGCTTTTTTTGCTGGGCGGCGTGTCTCAGCTGGCCCTCGTTCTGGCTTTCGGTCTGGCGCTCTGGGCCGTTTTTTTAGGCGAAGGCGCGGGGGGCGCTTTGCCGGGCTCGGCCTGGACCTTTGCGGCGACGATCGTGGTGGGCGTTTTCTGGTTGGGGGTGAGGCGCCTGCGGGCCGGAGGGGAGGCGGCTTGGGAGACGGTGCTGGATCGCGGGGGGCGCCGGAGCGGGGGCTCGCGTGTGGCCGCGCGCATGGGGCGGGAGTGGTCGGGGGTGGGCTTCGGGATTGGCGAACTCTTCCTCCTGGGGCCTCAATGGCTGCGACGCGCCTGGCAGTATGTCACCTTCCGCGTGCGCGGGCGGGCGCAGTGGGAGGAGCTGGAAAAAATGCGACGCGATCTGGCCGCGCGCGAGTCCTGGGAACCGGTGCGCCATTTTCAAAAACACGAGCGCGAGATCGGAGATTTGCTCAAGCTGGGACTGGTCGTGATCCGACAGCACGAGGGCGAATGGTGCCTGCGCGTGAGTCTTTCGGCGCAAGAGATTGCCCGTGAACTGGGAAAAGGTTGGTCAGGATTAGAA
>JBNNED010000339.1:0-3157 GCA_050285825.1 Verrucomicrobiales bacterium
GCCGCCCTGCACCTCATAGCTCCAGAGGTGGTTTTTTCCGCCGGGAGTCCACTCGGCGGGGAGATTTTTTTCCAGGGAAACCCCGGTCTGGAGCGGACCCCGCCAGTCGAGCCAGCCGGTGACGGGTTCGGCGGGCAAAAAGGCCGAGAGAGAGAGGAGAAGGGCGAGAGTCGTTTTTTTCATAAAGCGATGGGCGGAAACAGGGCGCATGAAGCGATTGGCCTTACTGTGAGTCCGCTATTACGAAGCGTCAAGAAGGCAGTTTTCCAAAAAAAATCACCAAGAAGCCGTGAGAGGCCCCTCGGTGGTAGATCGATGCTCTTTGGGGTGGTATTAGCCCAGAGAACTCTGTTGGGCGACAAAATGGCGGTCCGCACTTGGAAAAACGCCCTCAGCGACCGCTTCTCCGAGACCCGCTTACCACTCGGGTTCTAGCATCCCGGGTTCTTCGGAGGACTGGGCTGAGCGACGGGAGAGCTTGGAAATCAAAGTCTTCCGCGCGAGCTGGAAGTCCGCGCAGCGGGAGGCGCTGAGATGCGAAGCCTGCCAAGTCCGGGAGTCGATTCTAAGCAGGAGGCAGTGTTCGTCGTAGAGATAGAAACACGCATCGTCCTCGCGGAATGCCAGCCGACCGTTGGTCGTGAAGAAGCGCCGGATGCCGTGGACGGGCTCCGACGGGATGAACTCCACATGGTCGGCTCCCATGTGGTGCTCACCGCAGAACTCAAGAGTGATCGATTTCCCGTTGGGGGCCTCGACGACGCTCCGGAAATGAACCGGGAGACTCACTTTTTGAAAGCTTGGCCGGAGAAGGCTTGGAAGCTGGTGGCGACTTCGTCCGCTTTTTGCAGTCCTTTGGCCACGTGAAGGCGGTAGGTCTGGGTGAAGGTGTCGCCTTTTTCCAGAGTGTGATCGCCGATGTGCTTGTTTTTATGGCTTTCGAAGTCGTGTTCGCCAAAGGGATTGGCGGCGAGAAGACCGTAGTCGCGGGCGTGCCACCAAGTCGGGTAACGCAGGTTTTCGGGGTGGTCGAAGATGGCAACGGTGAGGTCTTTTCCGCCGGCATCGGGGCCCTGGTAGGCGACCCAGGAGGCGCGTTTGCCCCAGACTTCCCCGTCTTTCTGGCCCTCGCTGTTGAAGATGTGGCCCTTGGCGACTTTTCCTTTCAGGCGGAGGCTGGGCGTGAAGCGGATAGCGAAAGAACCCTCTTTGGTGTCGCCGAAAACCACTTTCTCGCTGGGAGCGGTGATCTCCGAGCGGACGTCGATGGCGAGGCTGTCGTCGTTGGCGCTCAGGGTGTAAGTGCGGGTCTCGGTGAGCAGCGTCTGGTCTTTGTGGTTCCAAGCGAGCTTGACGGAAAAGCTGGCGGTGTCCGTGCTTTTTCCACCGATGCTCAAGCTGCCGGTGCTCGTTTCGCCAAAGCCGAGGTGTTTGATGCGGCAGTCCGGGTCATGCTTCGTCGTCCAGAAGTCGAGGCCGTTGACGAGGCCGTGGGTGTACCAGAACGAGACGTGGTGCGGGTGGTCTTTTTCCTCGCCGTCATTCCCCTCGGTAAAGGGATAATGGCGGGTGATGTTGGTGCCGTTCGGCCCGACGAGCGGATAGAGGGCGGGAACGTGCTGATCCGTGCGGTAGCTGGTGACGAGCTCTCCGTTGCGCATGATGCTGAGGGAGTCCTCGTTTTTCTCGATCGTGATTTCTGCCGAGGCGGTGGCGGCGAGAGCGCAGCCGAGGGCGAGTTGGGTCAGTGTATTTTTCATAATGCCGGAATCTTGGGGTGCTGATCTGTGCGACAAGTATGCGCCAGACCACTCAGGGCGCAAGAGAGAACGTGCGGGACCCAGCGCGTCTTACGCCCGTTCTTCTGCGTTGTCTTTTCGGCTGGGGCGGCTAGCGTCGGGTATGACGGAAGAATTTCTGGTTTTTGTTTACGGAACGCTGCGACCCGGGGCTTCGAATGCCTGGCGGATGGAGCGGGCGCGCTGGCTGGGCGAGGCCCGGGCGCACGGCCGCATGGTGAAGGTCGATTGGTATCCAGGCGTGAGCTTCGGCGGGGGAGGGGAGCTCCGCGGAGATCTCTATCTCGTTGATGCCGGGTTGATGGCTGATTTGGACGACTTCGAGGGTTCCGAATACCAGAAAACGCGCATCAGCGTGCGCACCCCGGAAGGGGAGCGGGAAGCCTGGGCCTATGAGTGGCTTGGCTCCTTGGCGGACTACGAGCCCGTGCCGGATGGCGATTGGTTGAAAGTTGCCCCGGAGGCGTGATCCGCTCTTGTCAGCGGGGGGAAATCGGCGAAGCTGAAGCGACTTGGTAAATGATATGAAGAAGGATTATTTGATTGTTGTGTTGATGGGTGGGCCGGGATCGGAGCGCGATGTCTCGCTGGCTTCCGGGCGGGCGGTTTTGAAGGCCCTGCAGGGAGCCGGTTACCGCGCCGAGGGTTTGGAGGTCACGGATCGGGAACCCGATTTACCTGAAGGAACGGCCCTGGCTTTCAATGTCATCCACGGCACTTTCGGCGAGGACGGTGATTTGCAGGCTTATCTCGCGGAGCGGGGGATCGCCTACACGGGGGCTGGTGTGGTGGCGAGCGCCCTCGCCTTCGACAAGGCGCGGAGCAAGGAGCGCTTTCTCGAAAAGGGCGTGCCCACACCGAAATCCGAACTCGTCGATTGCTCGCAAGGCGCGAAGTTGCCTGAAATGCCGGTGCCCTTCGTCGTCAAACCGCCGCGCGAGGGCTCGAGTGTCGGCGTTCACATCGTCAAAGAGGCCGCCGGGGCACTCGCAGCGATGGGAGACGCCGCGAAGTATGGCTCCGAGGTCCTGGTGGAGGAATTTGTCGAAGGTCGCGAGCTGACCGTGGCCATTGTCGGTGAAGAGGTTTTTCCCGTTATCGAGATCATTCCGCCGGCCGATGGCTGGTATGATATGGCGACGAAATATCCGTGGCTCAGCGGGAAATCCGGCGGCAGTCAGTACCTCTGTCCGGCTCCCCTGAATGAGTCGGAAGCCCTTGTCGTTCAGCAAGCGGCGAAGAAAGCGCACGATTCTCTGGGAATTGAGGTTTACTCTCGGGTTGATGTGTTGTTTACTTCGTCAGGTAATCCTTACGTTTTAGAAGCCAATACTATCCCGGGCATGACCGAGACCAGC
>JBNNED010000340.1:0-5070 GCA_050285825.1 Verrucomicrobiales bacterium
GCACCAGTCCCTCCAGGAAAATATTCGGCATATCCGCCTGAGTCAGCGGGATTTCGACCACTTGCGACTGTCCACCGACGACGAAATCCAAGCGCTCTTCCGCCGCCCCCTGCCCCGGGCGCACGAACAACAGGACCCGGCTCCCCGGCTCCCGCACATTGACCAAAAGCCGCAGCGAGTCGCCCGGCGCGTAGCTTTTCCGATCCGGGATCAATTCCAGATCGTTGAAGGCGAACTCCCCCTCCGTCGCCTCACCCAGAACCGTCAAAACCGCCGCTCCCGAGGCCTCGCGCCCCGCCTTGTCCTTCGCCTTGATCGCCAGTCGGAACTGCCCCGCCTCACTGGCCTCGAAATCGACCTTCCCGCCCTCGACCGCCCAGCGGCGCACTTCTTTCTCATCGACCTCCCCCTTCTCATTCGTCAGCAAACGAAAGAGCGTGGCCTCCGCCTCGTGTGCCACCTCTTTCCCGTCCAAAGTCCGCACCGCGAAGGAACCCGTGACCCGCTCCCCCGTCCGCGCATAACCCCGATCCAGCCAAGTCGTCACCTGGAAGGGCTGACGCGCCGCCAGCACCGTCCCGGAACCCGAAATCATCCGTCGCGAGGCGTCCACGACTTCCGCCGTGATGCGGTAGCGGTGGTCCTCATCGCCATGGACGAACTGCGCCAGCTTCGTATCGATTTCAACCTCCACCGTGCCGTCCAGACCGATCGCCAAGGTCCGGTCCATGACCTCTTCCTCCGGCTGATGACGCCCACCGCGCCACCACGGCGGAGCCGGCCGCACACAACCCCACTGCGACCAGCCCCGGAGATGACGGTATTCCGGGCTGAACCACCAGTAACCCGCCCCGTAAAGCCAATCCCAGGGCCCCGCCGGAAACCAGACTTCGTCAAAAGCCTGCCGCGTCACGTGCACGCGCACTTCCGCCTCGGAAACAGGCGCGCCGTGATAATAAAGCGCCCGCACTTTCGCCTGAAATTTCCCGCCCAAGACCACCGGCTCCTCCGGCCCTTCCACCACGACCTCAAACTCTGGCTTCTTATACTCCTCCACCCGAAACGACAAAAAACCGCTCGGCACCGCGCCCGCGAGATCCACGCGATAGGCTCCCAGCGCGGCGTCCTCCGGCAAATCAAAGGCCACCGTCAACCCGCCAAACACATCCGTCCGCAAGTTCTTCTGCTCGAAAACGACCTCCCCCTTCGCGTCCCGCACCTCAACCCGCGCCGCCTTCCCCGCATACTTCCACTCATCGCCCAAGTCATAACGCGCCTCCGCTGACCAAAACTTCAGCTGCACCTGCTGCCCCGGGCGATACACCGGTCGGTCGCTGATGCCATAGGATTTCTGGCTTTGGTAGCCCTCGAACCCGCCCTCGTTCCAATGCCAGCGCATCTGCTGCAAAAACGCCACCCGCTCGCCCGCCCGCGCCATGGCAGACCACTGGAAATCATCCAGTCGCTCCAGCTTCTCCTTCCCGCCAATGACAAAGCGCCCCGCCTCATCCGTTTCCCCCTTCAGTCGCTCGACCTCCAACTCCATCTTCCGCACTTCCCGCCCCAGCAAGCCCCTGACCCTCCGATGGGTCACCCGATAACCCAGAAAATCGATCTCCCCGCGCACCGCCGCCCCCTTCTCCCCGTCCATGAGATAAAACACCTGCCCCGCCTTCTCCTCCCGCTGCATCAGCACCAAATCCCGCACCCACAGCACCGTCCAGCCCAGAACCCGCCCGCCCATCTCCGCCCGCAGCCAATACGCCCCCGGGGCCAAGTTCCCGAGCTCCAGCTCGTTCAAAGAATCGGCATGAGCCGGTTTCTTCTCCAGCTCCGCAACCCAATCCCGACCCTCTGCCGCGAGATACTTCGGCAAATTCTCCGCCAGCAAACGCGAGCCGATCCGCCCCAGATCCATCTTTTCATGATCCAGGTCATCGCGCTGGATCTCTCCTTCCTTCCCTTCGAGATAGGCGAAAATATCCCGCATCACCAACTCATCATCAATCGCCCGCAGGCTCAAAGCGACCTCGCCCGCATTCCGCGAAGTGAAGGGCACCCGCACCGGCTCTCCCGCAAAAAAGCTCCCCGTCTGACCAAAACGACCCCAGCCCTCCGTAATCTGTGCCCGCAATTTCTTCCGCCGCTCCTCATCCCCCGCCCCGTGTCGCTCGATCACTTCCGCCAGCACCTCCGCCGCCGCCACACGCTGCCGTCGGTTCAGAAAAATCCCCACCAAACGGTCGCCCGCCCGCTCGTACACTCCACCCTTGCCCTCGCGCATCAGCTCCCGAAAGCCCTTGAGATACTGGTAACTCTCCGGCAGGTGAAAGCGCGTCACCCCTTCCGCCAAACGCGCCACGCTCTCGTCTTCCCGTAGCGATTCCACCTGCAGCACCCCCTCCATCGCTTCCGACTCCATCCGCCGCCACCACGAAAAACCGGCCAGGGTTCCCACGCCGTATTGCCCTTCACAAAAACTCCACCACTCCCAGTCCGCCCGCGCTCCCGCCGCCGCATCCAAGCGCCGGATCTCCGCCCGCAACCAGCGCCAGCGCTCGCCATCCGACGCCGCCGCCTCCCAATTCTCCGGCAGCGCAAACTCCCTCGGTTTCCCCTCCTCATCCACCGCCGCCCCGTCTCCCGTCCCCAAGCTCACCTCTTCCGTCCAATCCGGCCAGGCCGATAAATCGGTCAAGTCCGCCAAGAGCCAACTCTGACCCCGCCCCGTCCGACCCCGCTGCAGCACACGCGCCAGCACCTCTAGCGCCTCCACCCGCTCACCAGCCGTCTCCGACCGCTCCCAGGCCAGTCGCGCAAAACGCATCGCAAACACCCGGTTCTGCTCAGCCACCGAGTGCCACTGCGCTCCCCGAGCCATCCGCTGGCCCCGCAAAAACTCCCCATCAAGAATCACCCCGTGCCCTGGCGCCCCTTCGTAAACCCGCGCCGCGCTCAGCAAAAAAGCCCGATTCTCCCCCTGCCGCTCCAGAACCCGCTGCACCAGCCCGTCAAATCGCTCCCACTTCCCCAAACGCCCCGCCGCACGCGTCCACGCCTCCAAATCCTTCCCGCTGCCCTCATCGACGACCTCCGCCAGCAAACTCTCCCGCAGCTCCAGCGCCTCTTTCCAATTTCCCTCCCGCTCCAGCTTCGCCGCCCGCGCCCGCTCCTGATCCACTTCCCGCGCCATCAACTGACTCGTCGCCCAAAATCCCAAAATGAACAGCAAAAATCTCATCACATTCACTATGACACATCCCGCCGCCGATTCTTAGAAAAAATTGCCATTGACGCGTCCGCGCCTCTTGAACCAAATTAGCCATAACACCCCCAGACTCATGTCAAAAACGCTGAAAACCGCTACTGTCGACCTCCACGTCATCGCCAAAATTTTCAACCTCGCCCTCCCCGCCCTCACCCTTCTCTTCATCCTCGCCGGGCACTTCGGCTCCTGCTACTGTCACTTCTTCAGCGCCCCCCTCATCATCCACACCCTCTTCAACTACCTCTACCGCCACGGACAAAAAGACCACACCCTGCTCGCCAATTTCGGCCTCATCGGACAAACGCGCTACTTTCTCGAAAGCATCGGCCCGGAAATGCGCCAATACCTCTTCGCCACCGACACCGAAGAACGCCCCTTCAACCGCAACGAACGCGCCGAAGTCTACCGGAAATCAAAAGGGATCGACTCCGCCGCCAGCTTCGGCTCCCAACGCGAATACGACGCCAGCGAGATCAAGCTGCGCCATTCCATGTTTCCCGTCCCCCTGGATGAACGCCAGCCCTTCTCTCTCACCTTCGGCGATCCCGAAAAAACCGATGTCCCCTACACCATCCACCACCCCACCCTCATCAGCGCCATGAGCTACGGAGCCCTCTCCGCTCCCGCCGTCCGCGCCCTCGCCCGTGGTGCCAGAAACGCCGGCATCGCCATGAACACCGGCGAAGGCGGCTACCCCAAATACCATTTCATCGAAAACTGCGACCTCATCTTCCAGATCGGCACGGCCAAGTTCGGCGTCCGGGACGAACAGGGACTGCTCGACGAAGACAAGCTGCGTGAGATCGTCGAAAAACCACAAGTGAGAATGGTCGAAGTCAAATTCTCGCAAGGTGCCAAACCCGGCAAAGGCGGCCTCCTGCCCAAAGAAAAAATCTCCGAAGAAATCGCCATCCTCCGCGGCGTCGGTCGCGACCGCGACATCGTCTCGCCCCCACGCCACCTTGAATGCACCGACATCCCCTCCAGCGTCGCCTTCTTCAAACGCATCCAGGACATCGCCCGCAAGCCCACCGGCTTCAAAATCTGCCTCGGCCGGCCCAGCGAGTTCCGCGAACTCATGCGCGCCTTCAAAGCCCGGAACGTCATTCCCGACTTCATCGCCGTCGATGGAGCCGAAGGCGGCACCGGAGCGGCCCCCACCGCCTTTCTCGACGGCGTGGGCGTCCCCATCTACGTCTCCCTCTACCACGTCAACCGCATCCTCTGCGAAGAAGGACTGCGCTCCCGCATCAAAATCATCGCCGGCGGGAAACTCATCACCCCGCTCCGCCAAATCATCGCCCTCTGCATCGGAGCCGACGCCTGCTACACCGCCCGTGGCTTCATGCTCTCCATGGGCTGCATCCAGGCCCTCCAATGCGGGAATAACACCTGCCCCGTCGGCATCACCAGCCATGACCCGCAGCTCCACCACGGGCTCGATATCGAGACCAAAGCCCGGCGCGTCACCAACTACATCCAGGGTCTTCTCCACGATTTTGACGAACTCCTCGCCGCCGCCGGCGTCCACTCCGAAAACGAACTCAATATCGATCACCTCTACATCCCCAGCGGCCACGCCCTCCATCACATCCTCGATCACAACCGCCACGGCAGCCACCACAGCGAGTAAAAAACACCCGCCAAGAGCCACCATAACCCCCAAAAAACTATGAAAAACCCCGCACCCCGCCTCTCCCTCCCCCTCCAGCTCCTCATCGCCGGCATCCTCATCTACCCCGCCTACCTCAAACTCAGCTCCCACCCCTCGGAAATCGCCCTCTTCCAAAGCATCGGCATGG
>JBNNED010000341.1:0-3177 GCA_050285825.1 Verrucomicrobiales bacterium
TCCTACGGCATCCAGGTCGCCCGCCTCGCCGGACTCCCCAAACCGATCATCGAGCGCGCGAAAGCCATTCTCACCCACCTCGAAATGAATGCCGCCCGGCCCAACGAGGACAAAGCCCGCGCGAAAAAGGAGCCGACAAAAAAGCTCCACGACCTTCCCGAGGCTCATTCGGCCCAGCTCGACCTTTTTCAGTAATTTTTTCTTTTTTGAAAGATTGTTGTATGACAAAAGTAGCCATGCCGATGCAGAACATGATTAAATTTTTTATCTTTACCGCGCTCAGCCTTCCGCTGCTCGCCGCTGATTTCTACCTAAGCCCGAAAGGAGCAGGCACAGCCGACGGCAGTTCCCGTGAGAACGCCGCCCCTCCCGCCAAAGCCGACGCTCTATTTAACGAAACTTTGAAGCCCGGCGACCGCCTCCTTCTTCTTCCCGGCATCTACGAGAAATTGGAAATCACCCTCGCCAGCTCCGGGACCGCCGATGCTCCGAAAACGCTTGCGGGCGTCGTGGAAGATCAGAAAAAACCCACTCTCAAATCGACTTGGGAGCTAACGAGCAAGAAGACCTACGACACCGCCATCCGCCTCGCCGAAGGCGTTTCCCACCTCCGTGTCGAAAACCTGCACCTCAGCCACTACACCTTCGCGGTGAAGGCCGATTCCTCCGCAAAGCAAGCCCGGGAGAACGTCACTTTCACCGATCTCGACATCGATCACGTCCGCCATTCCTTCTACCTTTCCGACTTCAAAAAGCTCACCCTCAAGAACATCAAAACCGTCCGCTACCGCAAGCACGCTTACCGTTTCGAAGAGGGCTGTGTCGATGTCCTCGTCGAAAATTGCCTCGCCGATTGCTCCGAGGGCGACCCGACTTGGGAGGCCGGCACCGAGCTCTTCCCCTTCGGTTTCACTGCCCGTAACTCGAAAAAACGCCCCAATAGCAAGTTCCGCTTCATTGATTGCGCCGCCCTCAATAACGTCATGCCCCGCCAGGATACCAAGTATCGCAATGGCGACGGATTCGTCATCGAGAACGCGGTCGAAGACGTCTCCTTCCTCCGCTGCCGCGCCCAACGCAACCAGGACGGCGGCTACGACCTCAAAAGCCCCAATGTGACCCTGCGCGATTGCATTGCCACGCACAACGGACGCGACTTCCGCATCTGGTATGGCGGCACCCTCGAAAACTGCTTCGCCGGCTTCTCCTACACCGGCCTCTGGAACAACGGCCCCGGCCTCACCGCCTCGCACTGCACGCTATACGGCCATAAAGTCTCCGCCATGAGCGACGACCGCGCCACCGACCAGCTTGTCATCAAAGACAGCCTCCTCGTCGACCTCGGTCAGCACGAGGAATACGAAGCCAAACGCCGTAAAACGACCCTCGAAAACTGCGAGATCATTCGCCCCAAAGACGAAGAAAACGACCCGAAATTCGTCAATCCCACCGAGAAATGGTTCGGCGAAGGCGACAACTTCGACAGCCGCACCTTCCCCGACAAAGGCTATAGCAGCACGCGCGTGAGCAAGTAACTGCAAGCGCCCCGATTTTTTCAAAAGCCCGACGGTCGCGCGATCGTCGGGCTTTTTGATTACCCACGATTCATCTTGCCTTCATTTTCCTGTACGCGATAATGTCCATATGAAAGCCATCTCCTACACGGCGGCGCGCGAGACGCTGGCCGCCACCATGCGGGCGGTTTGCGACGACCGAGAACCCATCATCATCACTCGGAAACGGGAATCCCCCGTCGTGATGATGTCGCTTGAAGATTTCGAGGCCATGCAGGAAACGAGCTATCTCCGCCGCTCACCGGTCAACGCCGAACGCCTCCAGGACGCCATCGACCAACTGGAATCCGGACGCGGTATCGAGCGCGAGCTGCCAGAGCTGACATGAAACTGCGTTTGGTGTTCGCCGACCAAGGCTGGGAGGATGTCTGCTATTGGATTTCGAGCGACCGAAAAGTCGCCAAACGCCTCATTCGTCTCATTGACGAGTGCCGCCGCTCACCCTTTGAGGGACTCGGAAAGCCGGAAGCCCTGCGAGAGAATTATTCCGGGTATTGGTCGCGCAGAATCACCGATGAGCATCGCCTGGTCTACAAAGTGAGCGAAAACGCCCTCTGGATCGCCCAAGCCCGCTACCACTACCGCAAGTGACCCGACATCTATCGCTGACAAAAAAAAGAGAAGGCGACGTCGGGTGACGGCACCTTCTCTGAGTTGAAATGCGTTATTTTAGGAACGCAGCAAGTTCCAGGCCGTGACGAGAGCTTTCAGGCCGGCCATCTCGATGGAGGGATCGACGCCCACGCCCCAGATGACCCGCTCATCGTCGGCCTTCAGCTGCACGTAGGCTGCGGCGTCCGAACCGGAGCCCATTTGCACGGCATGGGAGCGGTAATCGGTCAGGTTGAAGTCCTTCAAACCCGCCTTCTCCAGCGCGTGGACGAAGGCATTGATCGGCCCGTTGCCCAAGCCTTCGATCTGGCGCGGCTTTCCATCGACCGAGACCTCCGCCCGGCACAACACCTCACCCGGTCCACCGGCGTGGTGATCCAGCTCGTAATCGTTCAGGCTCAGCGGCGCATCGACATTGACGTACTCCGCGAAAAAGGCCTCGCGCACCTCATCCGGCATCAACTCGCTGCCCCGCTCGTCGGCGAGATCATACACGCGCTTGCCGACCTGCGGATGCATCGTTTTGGGCAGATCGAAGCCGTATTCCTGATTCAGAATGTAAGCCACACCGCCTTTGCCGCTCTGTGAGTTGATGCGGATAATCGCTTCGTAACTCCGTCCGATGTCCTCGGGGTCAATCGTCAGATAAGGCACTTCCCACGGCAAATCCGCTGGATCGGCGACCTGGCTCAGCTCCCGTTTACGGCGATCGAATCCTTTGTTAATCGCGTCCTGATGGCTCCCTGAAAAGGCCGTGAAAACGAGTTCTCCGGCGTAGGGCTGGCGCTCTGGCACGACCATGCGCGTCGTCCGTTCATAAACGGCCCGCAGGCGGTTGATGTCGGAAAAGTCCAGGCCCGTTTCGATGCCGTGGCTGTTCATGTTCAAGGCCACGGTCACGATGTCGAGATTCCCTGTGCGCTCGCCATTGCCAAAGAGCGTGCCTTCGACCCGCTGCGCCCCGGCCATCAAGCCCAGTTCAGTAGCCGCC
>JBNNED010000342.1:0-5358 GCA_050285825.1 Verrucomicrobiales bacterium
AGTCGGGCGACTGGGCGGTCTCGCAATGACCCATGTAGGCGAGGAGCGCGAGGGCGGTCATGGCGACACGTTTGTCGTCGGACCAAGAACCGTCTTCGTTCTGGGTCTTTTTCAGCCAATCGAGTCCTTTGACGACGGCCTCTTCGCAAGCTTCGTTTCCTCCGTTTTCCTGGAGGCGGGAGAGGCGGTCTTCACGAGAGCAGCGTTTTTTCATCGCGGCCGGGATGTTGGCAAAGCCGCCGCCGCCGCCTTCATCACCGTTACCCCAACCGGAGCCGAAGTCATTGCCGTCACCGAAATCGGTGGAGGGCTCGGGAACGTTGACGTCGGGAACGGGCACGGCGGTGGGAGAGACGCTGTTGGAAGCGATGACCTTGGCCATGGACGAAGAAGGCGCGGAAGGTTTGCGCTGGGTGGCGGTCTGGATTTTCTTCGTCTGCACTTCCTGATTGTCATCAATGCCGGCGTTGTAACTGACGATGGTGGGGACTTCCGGCGTCATCAACTTCATCGAAATGATGAGGAGGATGACGACGATCAGGGCCATGCCGAGAATGGCGATGATGATGCTGGAAATGGTGGAATTCCGGCGTTGCTTGGCCAGGCGGGCTTGGGCTTCAGGGGAGAGTTGGGCGTGGAGGCTCATGATTTATTGGTGTGTTAGGGGGTAGTTTAGGAGTTTGTAGGGACTTGACCAGTGAAAAATCGCGCCCGAGGCCTTCCGGTCGATTCAGCGGCGGATGGGTGTGGGGCGATGCTTCGAGTCACTGAGGGAGGTGTTATCGTGGTAACGAGCCAAGGTATTTCCCTCTTAGAGTTTTTTTGCGATTTTTTTTGCGGGCCCTCGTTTGGGAACTTGTGACTTGCCTAACGCGGGGAGCGGGTGCAGGCTGCGCGCATGTCATACGATCTTGTTGTCATTGGTGGTGGCCCCGGCGGCTATGTCGCGGCGATCCGTGCGGGTCAGTTGGGGAAGAAGGTGGCTTGTGTTGAGATGGAGCGTGCCGGTGGCACCTGCTTGAACTGGGGCTGCATCCCGACGAAGGCGCTGCTCAAGAACGCGCACCTCTATCACCAGTTGAAACACGATGCCGACAAGTTCGGACTCTCGTTCGACAATCTTTCCTACGACTGGTCGAAGGTCATCAAGCGCTCGCGCGACGTTTCCGGTCGCTTGGCCGGGGGAATCGAGTTCCTGTTCAAAAAGAACAAAGTCGATTACGTCCGCGGCTTCGGCGCGGTGAAAGGCGAAGGTCAGGTCGAGGTGAAAAAGGAAGACGGCTCGACCGAAGTCCTGGAAACTAAGAAAATCATCGTGGCTACCGGGGCCAAGTCCCGCGAACTCCCGGGCTTGCCAACGAACGGCAAATCGGTCATTTCCTCGAAAGAGGCGATGGTGCTCGAGAAGCAGCCGGAAAGCATGGTCATCATCGGCGCCGGTGCCATCGGCGTGGAATTTGCCTATATTTACAACGCCTTCGGGACGAAAGTCACCTTGGTCGAGATGATGCCGCGCCTCCTGCCGGTCGAAGACGATGAAGTGGGCGATGCCCTGCTCAAGATTTACAAAAAAGCGGGGGTCGATTGCCTCGTGGACACGAAAGTGACGGAAACCAAGGACAATGGTGACTCCGTGACGATCACGGTGGAAAATGCCAAAGGCACGCAGGAAATCACGGCGGACACCTGCCTCGTGGCCATCGGGGTTTCTCCGGTTCTGCCGGGTGGCGACAATCTCAAGCTCACCGATCGCGGCTGGGTGGACATCGATGAAAAATACGAGACCTCGATGCCCGGCGTTTACGCCATTGGCGACATCGCCGGTCCTCCCTGGCTTGCTCACACCGCGTCTTTCGAGGCCGTCCAGTGTGTCGATGGCATTTTCGTAGAAGGTCACTCGCCGAAGCGCGTGGACCAGTTCCCCGGCTGCACCTATTGCTACCCGGAAGTGGCCAGCGTCGGAAAAACCGAGCGCGCGCTCAAAGAAGAAGGCGTGGCCTACAAAGTCGGCAAATTCCCTTACCAGGCGCTTGGAAAAGCCCAGGCCAGCGGCGAGACCGAAGGCTTTGTCAAAATCCTCTTCGGCGAGAAATACGGCGAAGTTCTCGGCGCCCACATCATCGGGGAGAACGCCACCGACCTCATTTCCGAAATGGGCCTGGCGCTCAGTCTGGAGGCAACGATCGATGACATCCATGCCACGATCCACGCCCACCCGACCCTCGCCGAAGCCATCCATGAAGCGACGCTCGATGCGGACGGCCACGCCATCCACTTCTGAAGCCACCTCCAGCCCCAAGTCTGAACTGGCGTGACTCCTTCCTCTCAGCCGCACCACTCCCGGAGGGTTTCTCTTGGTGGTTCCGGCTGGTATTGTCGTCGGGGTGAACAGCAATGGGGCCCGCTGGAATTCCGTGAACTGCGCGAAGCCGCCTTGTCGGGTGAGCTGGCGCGGGACGATGAAGTTTGGGAAGAAGGCGGGTCAGCGCGCGCGGCCGGCCAGGTCCTGGGCTTGTTCCCGGCGGAGAAAAAAGCTCCGCCCGCGACCGCACCTCTTGGTCCGGAGCGGGACGACCTCTACGCCGCACCTGCCGAGGGCTCTATTTTACAGGGGCCTCCCGGCGGGCTCTACCTGCCGCACCTGCGCAAGTCCTCCTTCGCCTTTCTCATCGTGCTCTTCGGCGGGGGGATTTTGCTGGCGATGCTGGCTTGGCAGAGCGGGGCGGAAGCGGCGCGCACGACCTTCGGCTCCTTCGCCTGCATTTTAGGGCTCTTCGGCCTTTTTTTCGCCCTCGTTTACCTGCACCGGGCGTGGGAAATGATGAGCATGCTCGGAGCGCAACTCCGTGGCGGAAAAGCGGTGGCCTGGCTCCTCCTGCCCTTTTTCAATGCCATTTGGGCCTTCGTCGCCCTCGGGAGCTGGTCGCGACTCTGGAATCGCAACGTGCGCACCCACCCGGGACTCTCGCAGGCGGCGCGCGTCTTCACCCCAGCCTTTTTTCTCTTCCCCTTCGCTTTTCTCGCGGCGCACATCTGGATCATGATTTATTGGGTGGACGACATCGGCGCCGTCTCATGGCAGGAGCCTTTCGGTCGTATGGGACTGGGAATCATGGGGGTTCTCGTTCTCAGCGCCTTCATTGCCTGGGCGCAGATTTGCCGCTCGATCAATTTCCTCGCCCGGAAGAAGTCCTGAGCCAGCAGGCGGCGGGGCTTCCGTGATTGTGAATCGGCCCGAATGATGCTAAAAAAGGGATGTGTTCCGCTTTTTGTGTCTCTGTCGCTCGGCCTTGCTCGTGCTGGTCTTGCTCGGGATCCTGGGAGCGGGAGCCGGTTTGTATTACCTGAACCGGGAGGGTTTTCCCGGGGCCTGGGGGGAGCGGATCGAGAGCGAATTCGCGCGGCGGGGCTTGCATGTGGAGTTCGAGAGCCTGCAATACAGCGTGCGGGCGGGGGTGGTGGGGCACGGGGTGCAGTTTTATAATACCGAGGGGAAGCTCGTCATGCGGGCGGAGAAAGTGCGCCTGGATGTTGATAAAACGAAGATCCTGCGCGGGCGCTTCCGCTTGCGGGACCTCGATGTCGAAGGCGCGCGCATGTTCCTGCCGGTCACGGAAAAAGGCGAGCCTCTCGAGCTCTCGCAGCTCTCGGGTCGGCTGCGCCTGACGGGCGAGCGGAGGCTGGAACTGAAGGAATTGGTCGGGACGGTGCGGGGGCTGCAGGTGCGCATCGTCGCGGACGTGCTCTTGCCCTTACAGCGGCGCAGCGAAGGAAAAGAAGGTCGGGAAAACCGCGAAGCCTTGATCCGAACGGTGCTCGAAGAGCTGGATCGCTGGCAGTTCGCGGCGCGGGCTCCGGTGCTTGATTTGGAAATCGAGGGCGACATGAATGGGGTGGAAAAAATGAAGACCCGCTTCTCGCTCCGGGCCGGTGATCTGGAACGCAGTGGCTACCGCTTGCGCAGCCTGGAGTTGGCAGGCGATTTCCAACGTTCGGTGCTCGTCTTTTCCCGATTTGATTTGGCGGACGCCCACGGGGCGGCGCGCGGGCGGGCCGATTGGGATTTGCAGCGCGCGGAAGGACGTTTCGAGCTCGATTCCGAGGCGCACATTTTGCGCATGTTGCGGGTGTGGTTGGGGGTGGATCGCTTTGATCGCCTGCTTGCGGATCGTCCGCCCCGGCTGCGGGCCGAAGGAGAGGTGGCGCGGAGAGAGGACGGAACGTGGTCGGTGGGGCTGACCGGACGGGCGGAGATCGGGAAGTTCCGTTTTCTGGGGCTCGCCTTCGACCGCCTGGCCAGTGATTTCTCTTGGCAGGACGGGGCTTTGTTTTTGCAGGATCTCGGCGTGGCGCAGGGTGAGAAGCGACTGGATGGCCGGGTCATGATGCGCGAGGGCGTGATTCGTTATGCCATCAATTCCTCCCTGCCACTGGCCACTTCCCGACCCTTTATCGAGAAGGGTAGCCAGCTCGACCAGATTCTGTCGCAGATTGAAATGCGCGAGAACTCGGTGCTCGCCATCGAGGCGGAAGGGACGATCAACCGCGAGAAACTCACCGAATGGGAGTCGCGCGGGAAGGCCTACGCCACCAATGTCATCTACCGGGGCGTGCCCTTGACCCATGTCACGGGCGACTACGAAGTCTCGCCGCTGGGATCCTCGTTTCGCCGGATCGGGGCGCGCTTTGACGACGAAAAAAACCGGCTGGCGCAGCGCTACGGGGCTGGCGGGTCGGACGAGATTTTTGCCGACGAAATTTCCTTCGCTTCCTCGGACAAGCTCTTGCGCATCAAAGGGCTGCGCGGTCGCTTCTGGCCGGCGAGTTTGACCGCGATGTTTCATCAAAAGGTCGCACGCACACTGGAAGAACAACTGCGTTTCCGGCAACTGCCCACGCTCCGTTTAGACGGGGTGATTGATCTCGTGAAACCTGGCCGCCGGACCGATTACCGGATTTCCGCGAAGCCGAACGGCCCGATGGATTATCCTTTTTTGGGCAAAGTCATCACCCTGAACGAGTTCCGCTCTGCGGTGCGCGTGACTCATCAACGGGTCGATCTCGCGGACATTTCCTTCCAGACCTTCGGCGCTCCGGTCTCGGGTGAGTTGCGCCTCGATTTCCCTCCCGGCGAGGCGGCGAAATTCGGTGGTTGGCTGATGTGGAAGCGACTGCCGGTGGCGCGTCTCGGTCGCGTCTATGGTTTTGGCGAGGACAACCCGGGCTACCTCACCGGGCGCTTCGATTTTCAGACCCGCGCGACCAATGTGCGGGCCTTGAACGGGAAGGGGATTCTCGCTTTGGAACGCGGTGACTTGGTCTCGCTTCCGGTACTCGGTCCGCTTTCGCCCCTCATCG
>JBNNED010000343.1:0-3559 GCA_050285825.1 Verrucomicrobiales bacterium
AAACGCCAGTCCAGTGACGCCGACCCTCCACCGCCGAAGTCGACGCTCCGTCGGGGGCGTCCGAGAGCAAATCCGCCGCCACCGTCACCCGCCGGTCATCGCCCGCCGTGCGCTGCAGCTGCCCCATCGCCATGAACAAAGCCATGCGCGCATTCGCCCGCGCCACCGCCACCTCGTCAGCTTGCCGACTCGTCCGCACAGAGGTCGCCGCCAAGCCCAAAAAGCCCATCACAACGAAAGAAATGAGCAACAAAAGAGAGATTGTTACAATCAAGGCGAAGCCCGGGCGATTTTCTTTACTCTTGAAATTTTTTATCACCATCACGAATCAAAACGAGAAGTTCGAGGCGGAACTTACGACAAAGTTTCACTTTGTAAATGCGCGAATACAAAAATTGTTTTATGAAACGTTTCCGTCATACAAATAATCCAGAAGCAAGCCCACGGGCTTGCTTCTCAGGGCGGTGCCGAACCTGGAACAATCAGGTGGGAGATTCGCTCTTTAAAGATCGAAATACCCGTCCCCGAAGGCTCCGGATTTCTGGAGATAGTAGTCGTAATCCCCGGCGTATTTGCTGACTTGTCCGTCCTCGATATGCCAGGTCTGGGTCGCCAGAGAGCGGATGAAGTGGACGTCGTGGGAGATGAACACGAGCGTTCCTTCGTATTGTTTGAGAGCCGAAATGAGGGCTTCGATCGAGGTCAGATCCAAGTGCGTCGTCGGCTCGTCCATGAGGAGGAGGTTCGGTGGATCGACGAGGAATTTGACGAGCGAGAGGCGGCTTTTTTCTCCCCCGGAGAGGATGCCGACTTTTTTGTGGACGTCATCCTTCTTAAAGAGGAAGGAGCCGAGAATCGATCGCGCTTCGCTCTCCTGCATTCCACCCCCGGCCTCGACGACCTCCTGGAGAACGGTGTTCGATTCCGTGAGGGTCGCCGCGCGGTGCTGGGAGAAGTAACCGAGCTTGGTCGTCGTGCCGACGATGCGCTTGCCGGCCTGGCCTTTTTCAAAGCCCGCAAGCATCTTCATGAGCGTCGATTTCCCCGCGCCGTTCGGGCCGACGAGGACGATGCGGTCTCCTCGCTCGACGAGGACATCGAGGTTCTTGTAAATCACCTTATCTCCATAAGCCTTATCGACTTGCTCAAGGGTGATGACCCGCTGCGTGCTGCGCGGGGGCTGCGGGAAGTGGAAGTGGAATTTCTTCTGCGGCTTGCGCGGCTTCGGCAGCTTGTCCATCTTCTCGATCATCTTGACGCGACTCTGCACCTGGGAGGCCTTCGAGGACACCGAGCGGAATTTGTTGATGAATTCCTGAATCTTCGCGATCTCCTTCTTCTGGTTCTGGAAGGCCTTGAGCATGTGCTCGTAACGCTCGTCCTTGGCCTCCAGGAAACGCGAGTAGTTCCCCTCATAAGGCACGAAGCGGTGTTCGTCGATTTCATACACCTTCTCAATCACCCCGTCCATGAAGGAGCGGTCGTGGGAAATCATGAGCAGCGCGCCGGGATACTGCTGGAGGTATTTCTGGAACCACATCAGGGAAACGAGGTCGAGGTGGTTCGTCGGTTCGTCCAGCATCAGCAAATCCGGCTCTTTCACGAGGAGCTGAGCGAGGTGCGAACGCATGATCCAGCCACCGGAAAACTCCCGTAGCGGACGGTCGAAATCATCTTGCCCATAGCCCAGTCCCGCGAGGATTTTCTTCGCTTTCGGCTCGAGCTGATAGCCATTGAGCTCCTCGTATTTATCCTGCGCGGCGGCAAACTCCGGCACATCCGTCGTCCCCTCCGCCTTGCACACCCGCATCACCGCCATGGCTTGCTGAAGCTCCTCGGTGATCCCCATCGCGACCTCCAACACGGTCTCATCTCCCGGGTCACCGGCCTCCTGCGCGAGGTAACCGACGATGCCGTATTCATCGAGATCGACCTTCCCGCTGTCGCTTTCTTCCTCCCCGAGAATGATCTTGAACAGGGTCGATTTGCCCGCCCCGTTCGGACCCACCAAAGCCACGCGCTCACCCCAGTTCACCGAAAATTCCGCGTTTTCAAAAAGCAGGCGACCGCCCATCCGTTTTGTCAGTTTTTTAATCGTCAGCATGTCTCAGTTTCCAGGGTCAGGGGTTCGTAAAAAATCGCCGGCCTTCCGGATCGACCCGATAAAATTCCGGGGAAAACGGCCGAAGCGCCCGGCGGGTGTCGGTGCCATCAGCCGACTTGTCAAGTCAAAGTCACACGGAACGCCAGGCTCCCGTTTGGCAAGCTGACGCGGAAGGCGAGTGAAACGCCCTTTTGACTGCGGCGAGCCATCGCCGCTTTCCTACTTCCTACTTCCTACTTCCTACTTCCGCATTGCCAGCATTCCTCGTGTCGTTATGAAGAAGGCCGAAATGCCGCGCAACATCCCGCTCTTCATCGCCTTCCGGCTCCTCTTCAACGCCCGCTTCTACTACCCGGTCTTCGCCGTGCTGCAGCTCGACTTCGGCCTCAGCCTGGGCCAGTTCGCCCTCCTCAACGCCGTCTGGGCCCTCACCATCATCCTCCTCGAAGTCCCCTCCGGCGCGCTCGCCGACCGCATCGGGCGCGTCCGCATGGTCCGCCTGACTTCCCTTCTCATGATTGCGGAAATCGCCCTCATCGCCTTCGTCCCCCTTGCCCCAAGCTCCCTCGTCTTCGGAGCCTGGATCCTCAACCGCATCCTCTCCGGAGCTGCCGAAGCCGCCGCCAGCGGAGCCGATGAAGCCCTCGCCTACGACTCCCTGCCCGCAGCTGATCAACAAAGCCTCTGGCCCGACGTCCTTTCCCGTCTCATGACCCTTTCCGCCCTCGCCTTCACCTTCGCCATGCTCATCGGCGCCGCCGTTTATGACGAAAACCTCCTCAACCATCTCCTCGCCAAAATCGGCTTCGGCAGCGAGCTCACCCGCGCCACCACCCTGCGCTTTCCCCTCTACCTCACCCTCCTCACCGCTCTCGCCACCCTGCCCGTGGCCCTCGCCATGCGGGAACCCGAGCGCGTGAGCGCGGAAGAAGCCGAAGAACTCCGCTTCTGGCCTCAGATCGGCCAACTCGCCGCCTGGATCTGGCGCAGCCCCGTCGTTTTCGCCCTCATTCTCGCCGCCCTTGTCCACGACAGCCTCGCCCGCCTCTTCACGACCACGGCCTCGGAATTTTACCGCCTCATTCAATACCCGGAAGCCGCCTTCGGCCTCATCGGCGCCACCCTTTCCGCCCTCGGCCTCGTCGTCCCCCGCCTCGCCCGCCGCCTCGTCAAATCCCAGCCGCCCGTGCGCAACTACCTCCTGCTCTCGCTCACCGCCCTCAGTGCCTTCATCGCCATCGCCCACCCCGTCCCCCACTTCAGCGTCCTGGCCGTCGCCCTCCTCACCATCAACTTCAGCCTGCTCAACTTCTTCACCTCCCACTACCTTAACGCCGAAGTCCCCTCCCGCCACCGCGCCACCCTCCTCAGCTTCAAAAGCCTCGCCCTCAACCTCGGCTTCGCCGGTCTCAACCTCCTCTACGCCCTTCTCCTGCGCCAGCTCGACACCCCCAC
>JBNNED010000344.1:0-5715 GCA_050285825.1 Verrucomicrobiales bacterium
CCTCCATTTCCCTCCACTCTTTCTCAAATCGGGACACCGCTCACAAAACGGCCATCACTCGCCCCAGTCCCTTGATTTTCGGGCTATTTCGCCCTCTTTCCCAATCCTTCGCCCTTTCTCAAACCTCCCGTCTAAACTCACGGGTGGCGGTCGATCAAACCAAAGATGAAGCGACTTGTTCGAGGTATCCACGACAGCGCGGGGCGTGAGCCCTAAACGGTCTTGCACGTAGTGAAAGAGGGCGTAGCTCATGGCTTTGTTTCGCTCTTTCTCGGTGGGTGCCTTTGGCTTGTGGCCTATGAGGTCGTCACTCTCTAATACGATGAAAGGCGATGTCTCAATGCGCTCTATGCTGCGGTTGATACTTTCGGCTTGGAATGTTCCGGCGGCGATTCTTGGTGGCAAGTGGTCGAGCTTCAGCCACTCGTCACGGTGGCGAAAGTTGTCGCGGTGGCGGGTGAGGCCTGACTCGTAAGTTTCTCCCATCCATAGCAGATCATGGGGCCGAAAGAGCTGGCTGATGAAGTGGTGAGGACTTTCTGTAGGGTCTTCGATTCGAAAAGGAGATGACTCCCATAGCTCAGGCCGCCAACCATCATCACATCGATACGGTGCAAGTTTGGCTTCTAGAGTGTGCTTCAGGTGGCGGGTGATACGTTCGGCACTTGCGCTGACGGAAGCTCGCTCGCGGGCTTCGCGCTGACGTTTTCTTTTTGCTCGAATCCAAGTCGCTTTTTCTTCGCTGCTTAGATCGCGATTCACTGACAAGTGGATACTGACGGCTTTTGCGGTCTCTGTGACATTTCTAGAGCTACGCGGGTCGAGCCCATTCGTGAGGGCGTGCAGATCGAAAATTGATCCTGCCGCTTGGCAGCCGAAACATTTCCAAAGCCAAACACCAGACCGATCATTGGCTATGAATGAAGCGGTTTTTTCGCGGTGAAGCGGACAACGCAACTTAATCTGATGAGTTGACTTCCGGGAAATGGCCTCGGCGTGGAATCTGTCGAGATAGTAGGGGAGGGCGTTTTTTACCGCCTCAATTTCGGATGGGTCAAACATGTTTCGCCCCCTGCCTATTGCTGAATTCTTCGATGCTAGTCTCTTCATCGCCAAGGGTGGCGGCGGCATCGCGAGAGAAGTCAAGTAAGTCCTCCTCGGTATGCGGTGCGGATGGGTTGAAAATCCAATCCATTTCCGCCCGTTCGGGTCGGTCGTCTATATGGCTCATAACGATTCAAAAAAGTGAATCGCGCCTTGCAAGGAAGAGGGATATGATTACCCTGAGTTTCGTGAAAACCTCTGGAGCGCGTCATTCCACATTCCTTGTGAGTGGCGCGTTCCTGTTTTAGTCTTTGGCGTCGATGGTGAAGCGCTTTTCCAGAGCGAGTCTAACTTGAACTGGGCAAAGAAAGACCCTTTTGCCCACTTTTACGTATGGGTAATAGCCGCGAGCCCGCCACTCATTGAATGTTCTGAGGCTGGGCCTTCCTGATTTCTCCGGGAAGACTTTTTTCAGGGTGGTGTTGATGCTGTAGAGTGCAGGTTCCTGTGTCGTCTTGGTTGTATGGGGTGTATCCATGCCAAGAGTATCTCCGGACATGCGAGAATCTGCTACCTTCCTTCATCGTCACCCGCTTAGATTGCCTTTTTCTTTTTTTTAATGCCTGTTGTCCAAGAAACGGGTGATTTTCTGGGTAGCGCTGTTCCGCTTAATCCCACGACGACTTGGAGCAAATTGGTAGACGAACTCGGTTCTCTCTTCATTTTCCACCTCTTTGACTAATGGCTCACTTCCATTTGTTGAGCTGGTTAAGCGGTCGAGCAACACACCTCCATCGGGTAGATTTCCTTCTCGACTCCATTCGATGATGCGCTCCTGCCAAGGCTTGAGTTTATTTTTCGATCCTTTGATACGTCCGTATTGTTGCCTTACGTGAGCATAACCCTTCTTCGCGATCTCCCAATTATTGGAAGCCTCACACCGGGCACTTGCTCGGCCCGCCATAAAGGCATGAGCTAAGACCATTTCATGCTTATCGGAGAGCTCCCCATGCTTGTTTTGTAGGCCGGCCATGGCAGAAGTCAGGAGTTCATAAGCCTCTTCCGCCAATTTCACAAATTCTTCGCCATGCTCTTCTGGCAGGGAGATGACGGGCTCGAATTGCGGGTCGCGTTCATTCCATGATTCGAAGCAGTCGAGATCCTCGAGATCGGATGTTTCATTGATACCAGTGATAGAGATTGAGTCACCTGATTTGGTTTTGAAGGTGACGACGCGTTCATGGGCCAAGCCCCTAAATAGAACGACTTTATCATTAAGGAAATCGCCGGGATTATCACGCCACATACCATCTGCTACAACCCGCTCATAGCGCATCAACCATTGGGATCGCCACGCTTCCTGCTCATCATCAGGAACACTCGCTGGAGCCACTGGCCATCCCTTGTGAGCTTCCCCATCATAAAAGCCCACGACCCAATATTCGTCCGGATCAAGCGGGACCTCTTCATCCAGCTCGTATTCATCAAAGCTGATCAGGCTTTCATACTCCGCAAGACTATTGGACAAGTCCATTTTAGAGTGTTTAATCTTATAAAGAGGAGTGTTTTTCTCACTCTTCAAAAATGCGATGGCTTCAAGGAGCCGCTTATCGGATATATCAGAAAGGTTTTCCATTTGTCCGGAACCTAGCGCAGGCGCAGCAGGTATAGGAAGACTGAAATCCCAACAGTAGCTCGCCGGATTGAAAGGCAAAGACCGGGGAGGGCGGGGATAGGATCTCGGTTTATGAGACCACTCACTACTTTTGGGCCTTCAGTTTGAAGGGGCGACTATTTATGGAGTGAGGAAAAGACAGAATGGATCGCTGTTTGGGCCTGTTCGAGGCGTGTTTGCGGCGGGCCGGAGACGAGCTGCCAGGGGGTGAGTTGTTGCTGGAGGGCGTCGATGAACCACCGGTGCATGTCGTGCCGAAGATGTTCGCCGTCGCGCAGACCGTCTTGAATGAAGGGGATTTCATCGCCAGTGAGCAGGTAGAGGTCGGCTTTGACAGAGCGGGCGAAGTTCTCAAGTTCGGGACATCGGCTGCCCAGGTAGCGCTGGTGCCAGAGGGTGGTGGCGAAGACGTTGGTGTCGCAGATGAGGAGGCGGTTGCATTCACGAGCCGCGAGGTTTTCGCGTCGGGTCTGTTCGCGGGCGATGGTGAGGAATTCGTCGGAGGTCCAGGTGGTTTCGCCCTTTTCCTGTTTCAGCGCGCTGTATTCGCGACCGTATTCTTCGACCCAGTTGGTTTGAAAGGCCTGGGCGAGGTCGCGGGCCAGGGTGGTGGTGCCGGTGGATTCCGCGCCGAGGATGACGATGCGCTTGGCATACCAGGCGCGGACCGGAGGTGCGATGAAGTCCCACTGGGCGAAGGGATCGTCGCGCACGGCGGTGCCGGAGCAGGGGACGGAGTTGCGGGCCGGATCGACGGAGATGTGGGTGCAGCCCAGGTGGCGGGCGTAGGCGTCGCCGTAGTTTTCCGAGGTAAAGACCGCATCGGGCGGGCCGTTCATCCACTTGATCGTGTTTTCCGCCCAGATTCGGGAGTCGTTTTCGTCGTAGCGGTCGTCGATGGCAAAGACGGTGGCCGCAGGGTGGAGTTCTTGCAGCCACTGCACGCGGAGATCGCCCGGGATGGGGTCGGTGGGACGCACGCAGACGATGACGGTGACGGACTTACTTTGGGCCAGAGCGGCATTGATCAAGTGGCTGTGGCCGAGGTGGGGTGGGAGGAATTTTCCGATCACCAGACCGCGCGGGAATTTTTGGGCGGAGGTCATGAGGAATGGAGTTCTTTCCGCCAGTTGCGAATGCCGAGGAGGCAGAGGAGGAGGAAGATGAAGTAGAGAAAAGCGATGAGTGGGAGACCGCGCGAGAGGTAGAGCGGCACGTAGATGAGGTCGGCGGCGATCCAGAAATACCAGTTTCCGAGGCGCTTCCGGCAGAGGAGGTATTGCGCGATGAGGCAGAGGATGGTGGTGAGGGCATCCCAGAAAGGAGCCGCGCCATTGACGGCGATGAGAAGTTCGCGCAGTCCCCAGGTGCCGAGGATGAGGAAAGATGCCGCAAGTATCCATTCCAGCTTGCGGGCGTGGGTGACGGGGAGTTGATCACGTTTGTCGCCGCCGTTCAGCCAGTGCCACCAGCCGTAGCAGCCGAGAGCGAAGTAGACGGCTTGCAGGCCGAAGTCGGCATAGAGACGGGTCTGCCAGAAGAGAATGGCGAAGAAGATGTTGTTGGCGAGCCCAACCGGCCAGTTCCAGATGTTGCCGCGAGTTATCAGCCAAACACAGATGGCTCCGGTAGCGAAGCCAAAGGCCTCGGTCGGGTCCAGGGGCAGCCAGCCTGTGAGGGCACTGAGTAAGAGCAGGGCGCAACCTGAGTAGAGGAGGAAGGAGGACTTACAATGCGCTGTTAGCATCTTGTTTATCTACGCAGGTATTTAGATAATAGGAGTATTCGATTAGCCAGGGTCAGATAATGACCGAGTAGGATAGTTGGTCCATTTTCGCTCTGATGACCTCGGTGTCTGTGAGCCCAACAGCATCTAGTGCTTTTCTAAGATAGGACGCTTCTAACGGGCAGCGGTAACCGAGAATGACTCTGGTCAGAAAGCCATCTGGGATAGCTTTAAAATAGAGGCCGTTCGCAATATCGCAGTCCTGAAGATTGACGTGAACGCGGTATTCTTTTTCGTAGGACCAGCCAGTTGATTTCTGATCAATCATTGGTTTGAGTGTTTCTCTCAGGTGTGTTTCATCGTGAAGCCGGTTGGCATCGATGATGGGGCGCTTGTCAGAATAACGCACCTCACTCAAATCACCCTTTTCGGTTAAGTAATCGAATTCCAGGGCAACGCCGTGATGGTTGTCGGCGTAATGAGACCAAAGCACAGGCTCCTTCGCCGAGGAACTCATGCAGATGATGCCGATTTTGGAGTTCATGTCAGAGACGAATCGATCCATGACTGACTCAACTACCATCTGACCTGCGGGGATGGTATTAGTTATGCCGGGCCGCCACTCAAACGGGTCGTTAAACTCCAAGATACGTCCGACTTTTAGTTTGCGGCTTTCGATGGTCTTGAGTGCTGCTGAGGCATCTAGAAAACGATATAAGAGAATAGATTTTTCTGGTGCCGACGGGTTTTGGTCAGGAGCAGTCATGGCCGTATTCAGTAATACTGTTCGATGTAGGCGTAGGCTCTTTCGAAGAGGGTTTGGTCTTTGTGGAGCTTGTATTTAAGGAGGGATTTACGCAGGGCTTTTTGGACTTCCTTTTGTCCGGCGACAGAGTCCTGCCAGCCTTCGTAGCGGACAGCTTTGACGATTTGATCGATGTCGTTGACGATGCGTTCGACGACGGCGGGGGTTTGGTCGGTTTTGAGTTCGAGGAAAAGTTCGGTGAGGGCGGCTTTGGCGGATTTTTGTTCCTGCTGGGTGAGGACTTCTTTTTCTGCTTCCACGGTTTCGCGAGCGATTTTGCAGAGCTCTTTGACGAACTCGATACTGGCGATGAGGCCTTGCTCGGCTTTGTCGCGGAGTTTTTCGAGGCGTTCGCTGAGGTTCTTAAAGCGCGGGTGGTCACCACCTTTTTTGAGGCGCTTGGAGAGTTCTTTCTCCAGTTGCTTGACCTTTTTCGGGTCGCCGCTGCCGGCGATTTCATCGATG